>JAUXFM010000008.1 GCA_030622955.1 Lentisphaerales bacterium | reverse complement strand
CTGCCGAAGAGGTCATCCTTCTTCAGTTGGAGTCGGCCACCCCATTGCCGAGCAAGGTGTTCGAAACCATGGTCCTGTATTTCGCGGAGTAGCATGAGAGGCAGATCGTCCCTGTCTATCTTCTCGAGCTGTTTATTGAGAGGGCTCATTTGAAGGTGGCGCCGTGCGAGCGTATCGCCTGGGTGTGCGGCGAACTTAATGAGTGAAAGCAGGACAGACACGACGGGGTTGTCATTGATTTGCGCTCTACCTTCGTGCGTGATCCTCAGCGAGGGACATTCGAACCTGAGTTGATCGACAATGCCTTTGCCCACGGCATGTGTCGGCACCAGGATGGCTGTGGTCAGTCCTTTTTCGATTGGCTTGATGGTTTTCAGCACTTGGGCAACGGCATGATATCGCTCTCTGGCATTGCATTCGTCGTCATTGTCAGGCGTGGCTTCGATAACTGCGAAGGTGCCGGTTTTCGGGACAAACTCTTCCTCGGCACTGTGTGACTCCCAGTTTCCGGCCCATTCGCGCCGGACGTCTGGATCGACAAGTTCCTCGTCAAGATTGGTGAAGATCTCGTTGACCGCAGTGATGATAGGTGTGCAGGACCTGTAGGAACTGCTCAGTGTTTTCTTTTCAATTACTGTGCCATATTGCTCGAGAATGCGAGCGAACAGGCGGGCATTACCACCTCGCCATCTGTGGATTGCCTGTTTCACGTCGCCGACGTAGAAGAAACTTCTCTGTCCGCTTTCATTCTGCAGTATTTCATCAATGAGGTTGCGGATTACTTCCCATTGAAGGTCGCTGGTGTCCTGGAACTCGTCGATCAGCCAGTGATCGAGCTTGCAGTCGAGTCGGTAATCAATGTAGAGCCGTCGTTCTGCATTGGGGCGCCTACTGACCATTGCGCCGCCGCTATAATCGTTCGCGGCAGTGAGCAGGTATTGTGCGTCGGAAAAGGTCATGCGGCCCGAACGTCTTATAGGATCGTACAGCTCGTTGTAACGGTCCAGGATGGCCCAGATCCCCCTGGTTTGCCGCAATGAGTTTTGGATCTCCAGGCCGAAGAGATTGTTGAACAGGGCTCTCAAGGCTTTGCACTGCTCGGCATCCAGGCTGTAGGGTTTGTTGTAGTAGCTGAAATCCAGAGATTCGCAGTGCATGATGTCTGCGGCAATGAACTGTTTGACAAGCTTGTTGTTCGCGATCGGGTCAGGGAAGACTGTATGGGTGGTGTGGGCAGCAGCCGCTCTCGCTATTTTGAGCAGGGGCGCTGTGAGGCGTGTCGGCCATTGCTTCTCTTCGAGCGAGGATTCAAATGCAGCCAATGCTGCATCCAGGTCGCCGGGCTCTGCCTGCCAGGGCGATCCATTCGGCCAGATTGCATTTTCTTTCGCCCATTTTTCACCATCCGGGGTGAGCTGGTATCGCTCCCAGTAATCCTGGATGAACAGGTCGAGCGAGCGTTCCAGGTTTTTCTCTTCCTTGCCGAAAGTGGCTTGTTTGAATGCTTCGTGGAATTCGTGTTGTTCGGTTGCTGTTACGTGGCGGTTGTTGAATATACGCGCGAGGACTTCCTGGCGCACCAGTCGTGCGGCAGCGCCACCGTTGTCCATAAGCTGTAGATCGGTGCTGATTCCCAGTTCCTGGGGGAACGAGCGTATGACGCTGACAGTGAAGCTGTCCAGGGTGCCTATGTGTTCCTGGTGTAACTCTGCAAGGAACCTGCGAAGTATTTCCAGAAAATCGGAACACTGAAGTTTCGGAAGATCGATCTCACTCGCCGTGTCGGCCGCCTTCTCCGGATCGGTAGCGGCGTCCGAGAGGTGACGGACAATAGAATCGAATATCTCACCTGCTGCCTTGCGCGAGAATGTCACTGCGCAAATACGGTTCGGCCCGACATTGTTAGCCAGCAGACGGATGTAGCGATGAGCAAGCTTGTATGTCTTTCCGGAGCCCGCAGAAGCGAGGATGGCCTGGCTGTTTATCTGTGCGGTGCTCATGCTCGCTCCTCGAAATGCGATGGCTTAAGCGGCAGAATAGAGTCGGAGACATCTCCGTTATGAAGTGATTTGAAGTCGTCATAGCGAACGTTGTTGGAAGGCGGCCAGAATTTGTTGGCCCTGATCGCTCCGGCAACCTCAAGTGCACAGGCTCGTGCTGAGCTGAGGAGCTCTTCGGTGAAGCCTTCCCAGACGGCAATACCGGTGTCACTAGCTGCCTTTGGCATATTGAAGTAGGCAAGTTCAACGTTGTCCGTCATGAAATCCTCGTTTTCTAGAAGGACGAGATAGAGCGGAAGCTGGAGATCGATCCATTGCATTTCTTTCTGCTTACCCTTAATGATCGTCTTGAAGCGCGCAATGTCCGTTGTGTCGTCCCTGGCAGATGCGATGTGTGAGAAAGATGGGCTGTTGCCACTATCGCTTGTTTTATAGTCTATGATTCTGACCGTACCGGTATTTCTGTTCCGGTCAATCCTGTCGATCTTGCCGCGCAGGGCCATGCCGCCGAAGTCCTTGACCTGGTATGAGGATTCCGGGCGCACGATTGTTTCCCATCCTTCTTCCAGGAGCCGGGCCTGGATTCGTGCGGCAGCCGAGAGTCGTTGTTTTGCCGAATCCAGGAGCATTGTCACCGAGAGTGGTGGGTTCTTTCCGAACCGCCTTGCGGCCCAGAGTTCTGCCTTCCTCTTAAGGAATGTGGCAAGCATGTTCTCGTCAGAACATTTGGCTATGATCTTGTCATCGGCCAGTCTCTCAAGCGCCGAATGGATCATGTTGCCGAAATCGAGCGCATCCATGCCTCGCTTGGTGTCGTCAAGTTCGCCCATGCCGAGTATGCGGGACAGGTAGAAGCGGAATGGACATGCGAGGTAATCACGAAATGCGGTAACCGAAAGGCTGCTGGGTATCAGATCTTCATCATCCAGATCGCAGGGCGGACGCGGATCGAGTTTGAAGCTGATGGACGAGGGAAAGTTCTCGTTCAGGTCCTGTGCGTCGCCGAAGAGTTTTGTGACCCTGGCGGGAAGCTGTTCTTCTTTGCACCTGAAAAGAAGCCTGGACGGTTTCAATGGATCGCCGGCAGCGCTGGTCTTTCCTGATACTAGGCATGTCATGCCATGTTCACGCCTTGACTCTATCAACGCGCGTAGGAGAAAAGCATCACGCGCGAGGCGCTGGGCATCGTCCGGCAGGCCTAGTTTCGACCTGATGGAATCTGGCACGAAGACGTCGGTGAGTCTTGTGTCTGGCACAGAACCTTCGTTCATGCCAGTGACAACCATGAATGGTGCGTCGTTCCATGACAATTCAATCCAGCCTTCGAGATCGAGCCTGGTCGCATCGCGTTGCCTATCGTACTGTTCCTGGGCAAGTCGGCCCAGGAACAGCGATGCGGCGTCTGATGGATCGATTTCAAGTTCACGGATGGCGTCATTGTCGAATTCTTTCAGGACTGTCTGTACGGCCTTGGCTATCCCCCGCAGTTCTTCATCGATGCTGTTGCCTCCCGTTACCTTGCGGTCACGAAACAGCTCCTCGATAAAGGATCTTATTGTGTCAACCAGGCCATGGCGCTCGATTGCTGCTAGTTGATCCCGGAGGAAGCGGATCGGGGCAGGCAGCACAGGCGTGTTTTCTCCGGTGTGTTCGGTTTCGGGTATTTTTTCGAGCACGTCACTGAACTCAAGTGGTACGTATTTGTTCTGGAACTCGTCCAGCTCCGACAGCAGATCGAAGGAAGATATATTCATTTTGTTTTTGAAGTAGGCCAGGAGATCAGGGTGGCGCATGACGGTGCTGAGCGATTCGTAGGAGCGATCGATGAACAGTGAGAGCAGGGCATCAAGCAAGCGGTAGACTGCATGGTCGCTTGCCATTTGCTCCGCCGGGTCGAATGCGGGGAGGCCATGTGCTGCGAGGTCTGCTTCAAGAAAAGGAACTACTGCTCTGTCGGGTACCCCAATTGCAATGTCGGCCGGTCCAAAGCGATCGGCATTCTCCGCAATGAGATCTATGACAATTCGAGATTGTGCGGATGGTGAAGCGGCCAGGAACACATTCTTTTCGAAATCGGGAATTGGCACATGTTGGGCATGCCATTTATCTGCAATGGGTCGACCCCATTCGTCGAACAGTTCCTTGAGCGAGTGTGGTGCATGGACGAGAAGGTCAAGTTGGCAATTTTCGGAAAGGACCATGAGCGCATTGATGCTGAGTGGTGTGGGGGAGGGCACAGCAGCGACGACGATCCTTTTGATGTTGTCCGGTATGGATGGTGCAGACGCAAGTTGTACCTGTTCAATGCAGGGATCATGCGCTCCGAGCTTTGTGAGATGAGCGAGATATGCCTGTTCAAGTAGCTGAAGATCCAACCAGCGTTCCGGTTCGGCCAGGTCATCACCTGCCAGGTCGGGAATATTTGCAATCGTATATCCTGAATCTGACAAAGTTCGGCGCAGTTCCTGGATTATCCTTCCCGTATGCATGGCCCATGAGAAATCACGGCGGAATTGTTGGGCGGGAAAGAAGCCCCTGTGATCTGCAAGATCTATCTTCATGAGAATGTGAGCCCACGTCGACTCGATGAGTAGGGCGCTAGCTTCTGTGGGTTGTTCTGTTTTAGATTGGAGAAAGTGTTTTGGGGTGACGGTTTGCGCGGACAGCAGGGAGCGACCTGACTCGGCGCATCGCCTGGCGAGCGCCTGGCGAAGACGACGTCCTGCCTGGCGTGTAGGGACAACGATTAGTGTATCTTCCAGGTCGATGGGCCCCGAGCCCGGTTCGGCGTGCAGCAGGAAGTGGCAGATCTTGTCGGTGACCGGTCTGTTCCAGTCTATAAAATGGATGCTACGCGGCATGGAGCGATGGTAGCTGCAAGCTGCTGTATTCGCAAGCTGTGAGTGAGTGGGCTGTTTCTGCTCAGTTCAAGAATGGCTGGTGTTCGCTGAGAACTGCCGCGGCTCTCGCATACGCGAGTATTGCTCGGCCTCGCGGAGCCTTGCATACAGCACTCATCATTCAGCATTGTCTTTCTTGCCCGGCGGGCGTATCATTACTGTAGGAGATTTGATGGTACCGTCGTATCTTATCGTGGCCATATTTGCCAAGGCGGGACTGCTGTATCTTCTCCTGTTCCTGCTGGCTAAACACGAAGCCGATTGCAGTTTCACTACGTTGGCAATGGTTATGGCGGGCGCGGTGGCTATACCCATCATTTTCGAATTCTTCATGATCCCTCATGTTGGGACGACAGTGGCTGCTGTCTTGGCCGGGCTGCTGGCGATACCACTGACTCTGTATCTTGTCGTGAAACACTGCTGGCTAACGTGGCAGAAAGCTGCGGTCGTTGTATCCATCTTTTACACGGCACATCTGATATGTATTGGCGGATATCACAGCACGATGTTTGTGAAAAACCGTTTCTTCCCGGCTGCCGTTGAGGTGATCGAACGGCCGAACCCGATCAGGCGCATGGTTATGGAGCAGATCGCCCAGATGGAGATCACGCCGGAGATCAGGGAGAGAGCAATGCAGCCACTGGTGAACCTGCAGCTGTCGGTTGAAGAGCAACGTGAGATGGCAGAGTTCCTTCGTGGGATGGCAGCAGCACCGAAGATGAGCAAGGAGGAGGAGAAAGAACTCCTCTCCGATATTGGCCTCGATGAATTTGGCGTTTCCGCAGAAGTGAGTGAGATGTACCATGAGCAGATGAAGACGATAATGACATCGCCGGAGGTGCAGGAGCTGCTTAGGGAGTTGCTCGACGAAGTCGGTATTATCCCCGAACTGCAGGATGAGGTGTTGAAGCAGGCGGTAGAGACGGAAGAGATCCCGGGTGCCGGTGAGAAGAAGGATAAGCGGGCGCCTCCTGCCCCCGATTGCATTTAGTTGACTCGCAGCCCTCTTTTATTCTAATCTGCACTTGAATCTCATGGGTAAAGGGAGGTCAATTTGCGCGCATTCTTAATAGCCATTTTTGTTACAGCGGTCGTAGCTTCGAGCGTAGTTGCAGTGCAGCTTCCCGATTCTGTTGCGAAGATCAAGAGTAGCTACCAAGGTCAGGCCGACAAGATCGATGCCGACTACAAATCTGCCAAAGCATCCATTCATGCGAACTACGTGCAGCAGCTGGCCATGATGGAGCGCAAGATGCAGCAGGCCGGTGACCTTAAGGGATTACTCGCGGTGCGGGCCGAGAAGGTGAGATATCTGCGCGAGGCAAAGATTCATGCGAAGTCGGTTGTCAGTGAGCCGGCTGAACTAAAAAACCTTCAGGAGAAGTATCGCAAACTGCCCGGTGAGCAGTATCGTAAGCGCAGCGAATCGCGCGGGCGCCTGGATGACCTCTACATGACCAAGCTCGAATCTGTCATGAAGGATCTGACGCGGAAAGGGCAAGTCGAGGAAGCGCTGGCTGTTCAGGCGGAGGTGGGTACTGTCAAAGCAAGGATCGAGGCAGAGAAACCCAAGCCACCAGTTCCAGCACATTCTGTAGCCACGACGGGGGGCGATCCAGTTGCACAGATTCAGCCGTCGAAGAAGAATAAGAAGGGCGCGGTCATCGCAACGATCGATCCCGAAAAGAACCTGATGCATGATGCATTGCCCATGCAATGCACTTCAGAGAAGACGAAAGATGGATACCTGCTTACTGCGCTGACCGATAATGGCTGCAAGGCAGTCAGGACGAAGGAACGCTTTAAGTTGCCGATTATCATTAACACGAAGGTGAAATTTGGCGAACATGGTGTGCGCCTTTACTACGGTAAGGGACAGGTGCAGGTTGGCAGGCGCACCAAATCTGGCGAAAACATCAGGATTATAAGCCTGCTTCACACCAAGAAAATGAAAAAGGTTGCCCTCAAGATCGGCAAGTTGGGCCACAAGAAATGGCATGATGTGAACTGGTCCATACGGAAGGACGGCATGGTTGTTCGTGTTGACGGGAAGAAGATCTACAGTTCGATTGAGAACTATGGCAAGATCAAGCCTCAGTGGCTCGGGATTGGGCCTGGCAATAAGATCCCCGTCGAGGTCAGAAGCCTGACCGTCTCCGCCTCGCAGTAGTGTTCTTTTCCTGCTGGTTCGCCCAGTTTTCGGCAAGACGAACCATGGTTTGTAGTTGGCCGCGCGATCGTCGAATATCTGCCTGCCATAAGGACGCAGCGCCTGTCGCTGGCCGAGCTCGGGCTAGAGCAGTTTCACAAATACTGTAGCCGTTTTGCCTACTGCATTGCGCATGCTCTGTGTCAGGCTGCATCGGAATAGCCCTGCTATTCCTGCTTCGCCTTCCTTGATCATGCACAATTCCCAACGCCCCTCCGGCTACAGTATTCCTTCAACCGCTCTAGGCGACCAGGGAACCTGCTCGTCCTGCGAAGCCTTGGTGAAGAAGGGGAACCTATTCCTCGACACTCGGCTCCCTCCTGTTCTATATTCCACATTTAAACAAACACAAACGCGGGGTCCGACTCATGGGGTCGTGAGCCCTTGTAGAGGGCATCATGGAGAAAAAACTCGACCTTGCAACCTACTGCACCTCGATTGACATCGAAGACGGCGTTCGCATCGATCTTTTCACGCCCTCAATGTTCCGTGTCCGCATCTCCAAACTTGAGGGAGAGAAGTTCCCTGAGAAGTATCAGATCCCTTTCGCAATCGGCCGTCTCGAAAATTGGCCTGAAGTCAAATATACGACACGCAAGGACAGCAGTTTCCAGTTTGTGGAAACGGATCGTATCCAAATCCGTATGGCGCCACAGGGCAGTTCATGGTCAGTCTGCATGGCTGACGGATGCAGAATCGTCTATCCGTCGAACGGCCCCCTGCGCGGGCTCTTCAAGGATGGTTACGCGATGTTCGATAGCGCCAGCGCTTTCAACGAAGAGAACTTCAACAGTCGTTACGCGCACTGGTTCTATGATCCTGGCACTGGCACCTACGTTGATGAGTATCTCGCTGAAGACCTGATCATGGATACTTTCTTTATCTATGGGCCGGACTATCCAACGCTCTTCAATCAGTTCAACCAGTTGGTTGGCCCGGAGCCGCTGCCCCCGAAGAAAGGATTCGGCTTCATGCAGACCCAGCACAAGGGCGAGACAGGTTGTCAGGCATCAACCATGGAAGTTGCACGTAAGCTCAGGGCCAAGGATCTGCCATGTGACTACCTGATCCTGGACTTCGAATGGGGTGATTGCCCTGACGGGACAGAGGAACACGAAGACAGTGCGGGCAAAGGGTGGGGTGCGGGTCTTGAATTCAAGAAGGAATATTGTTCACCAGTGCCAGCAGAAGAGATGGTGAAGCAGCTCAAAAACGACAACCTTGATTTGCTGTTGATCCATCACAGTGCGCCCAAATTCAAAAACCGGGCTGAGCAGGGATGGACATCTGTTGAATATCCGGAAGACGTCTGGTTCAATGCCTACAACAAGCTGACAGATATGGGCATTACCGGCACCTGGCAGGACACCCGCCGCAACGATGTGACAGAATCACTTATCTTTAAGAGGGCTCAGGATTACTTGGGCGACAAAGAGCGAGTTCTCTTTCTCGGCGCACGCCAGATGTACAGGAACCGAGGATGGGGCGAAGACCCGATCACGACGCCCATGAACAACATCATCGGATCGAGGCGCACGCCCTGTGACTGGACAGGCGACTGCGGTAACAATTGGGCCGAACTGCGCTGGCAGATAGAAACGATTGTCAATACTCACGGTGCGATGAAGGGTATAACCTACCTGACCAATGACTCGATCGGCGCCAACTGGCGCGTCAAGGCTCGCTGGATGCAGTTCCAGGCGTTCAATACCATCTGTCGTGCGCACAACCAGAAGCCCTGGAACGAAGGTGACAACGTTCACAAGATCGAGAACTACGGTAAGAAACTGGTCGATCGGCTGAACGAAGAGATCAAACAGGGCAGACGTTATGCACAGGCGACCCTTGACGCTGTACTCGAAAGCCCGGCCATGCCCTGGGATGAGGCGCTGGAGCGCAGTATCCGCAAGCATTTCAAGCTGCGCTACAGGCTACTGCCCTATCTTTACAGTTTCGCACACATCAACTACAGGACCGGCATGCCGATCTGTCGCCCGATGCTTCTGGCATTCCCGGTAGAGAGCAACTGCAATGAAAATCAGTGGCCGCGGCAGTACATGTTTGGTGAGAACATCATGGTCGCTCCTGTATGTGAAGACATCAACGAGATGGAGCTCTATCTGCCGACAGGTGAACAGTGGATCGATTATTGGGATAAGACCATCTACGAAGGCGGTCAGGTGATCAGTTATGATGTTTCGGATATAGAGAAGCTGCCGTTGTTCGTCAGGGCCGATTCCATCATTCCGATGCAGGAGGAGTGCAACTGGATTGATCCAGCGCAGCCCCTTAATGAACTCACGCTCGACATCTATCCCGCTGCCGACTGCAAGTTCGTCATGTATGAAGATGACGGTGTGTCCCTGCACTATCAATCTGGGGCCTATGCGACTACCATGATGGATTGCACGAAGGAAGGTGAGCGGCTGACGCTGAGCATTGGCGCCACGAAGGGCGAATACAAGAACAAGCCAGCAGAGCGGATCTATAGACTTAAGATCAACCTGCAGGTTGAAGAACCGAGCGAGATTCTAGTTAACGACGAGCTCGTTGACGATTGGTCCTACGATACAGAAGGCAGGGCATTACTCGTAACCGTTCGCGCCGCGATGGACAGGCCCTGCAAGGTGATCGTCTCCTAAAAATGGCCAAGATCTACATATCGGCCAGGGAATTGCTGGAGGATTCCTTTCGGCTGGCCGCCCAGGTGTTCGAGAGCAGATTCCGGCCGGATTTCATCATTGGTATCTGGCGAGGCGGCGCACCTATAGGCATAGCAGTGCAGGAGTACTTTGACTTCAAGGGTATCCATGTGGATCATATTGCCGTCCGCACTTCGTCATACGAAGGGATAGATGAGCGATCAGGAACGATCAAGGTCCATGGACTCAAATATATTGTCGACAACATCAGGGCAGACAATTCGCTACTGGTTGTTGATGATGCGTTCGATACGGGATGCAGCATCAAAGCTCTTCTCGAACGCCTCGCGGAAAGAACAGGCACAGAGATGCCACGCGCGATCAAAATAGCCTGCCCATGGTACAAACCGGCAAACAACAAGACTGATATCGAACCACATTACTTTCTCCACGAAACGGACAAGTGGCTTGTCTTTCCACATGAACTCTCCGGCCTGACAATGGAAGAGATTCGGCGGGGGAAGCCCGATCTTTCCGACATTCTCTATTTGTTCGACTGATTCAGGGATCCCATCGCGGCAGCGTCTATAATTCATTAACCATCCCTGAAAAATATGTTATGGATGTGTTGATGAGTGAAGAACCACCGACATTCTACGATCTCGTAAGACTTGAGCTGGCCAGGCATGGCACCAAGAAGAAACGTCCGCTTCGTGGCATTGTAATTCTCCTGGTATCAATTGTCGCATTCATGAGCCTGGGTGCATTCGGTGCATCTCTCTCTTTCCCCCTGGTCCTGACGATTGTAGGCGTCATATTTGTGCATGAGCTTGGCCATTTCATTGGCATGAAGGCTTTTGGATATCGTGACTTGCAGATGTTCTTCATCCCTCTCGTTGGCGCCGCAGTAGCGGGTGAAGAGACATCGCCAGGCGCGGCGAAGCGTGCGGTTGTCTCATTGCTTGGGCCGGTTCCAGGCATTTTCATAGGAGCGATTGGCGGCGTTGTCTATCTGAGATTCTTTCCACATGATGTATTGGCGCAATGTATTCGGGTCTTCCTCTTCCTCAATCTTTTCAATCTTCTGCCAGTGACACCGCTTGATGGTGGCCGCTTTCTACAGGCAGTGCTGTTCTCGCGTAGCCCGGGCGCCGAACTTGGCTTCAAGATAGTGGCATGCGTACTGTTGATCCTGCTGGCGTTGGGGTTGAAATCGATCATCTTTGGCATAGTTGCTTTCCTCGGTCTTGCATCGATCAAGTTGAACCATGAAAGCTCAAAACTGGCCTGCATGCTGCGGATGGGCATGGATCCCGATCTTGACTGGGATCCGGAAGAGATACCGAGCCCGTATCTTGAGACAATAGTTGACGGTTTGAAGAACGTGATCCCGGCACAGCAGCGGCGACCCAGGTTTGTTGCGATGCATACCCGTGATGTCTGGCATCGCGCATGCATCAAGCCGGCCTCGGCCGGTACGACTGCAGGCCTGTTGAGCCTCTATATCTTCTTCATCTTCTTTGGCCTGTTCGCATTCGCTGCGTTCGAGTTTGGGCGCTTGAGGCAGGAATGGATCGGCAGGCCGGCAGCGGGTAACGCGGACGCCGTTCAGCGGCGCTCTTTGATTGTGAGGAGCCAGAAAACGAATCCCACTGCCGCACCGCCGAGATGGGCGAGAGAGGATACGGCGGTGAGTCCCTCCACCTGTTTCCAGGCCCCGATTACCTGCAGGCCTATCCAGACGAGTAGCATCGCCGATGCCGGGATCTGGGCGAACCGGAAGAAGCTAAGGAAGTTCAGAAAGCCAAGCTTCGCCTTGGGAAACTTGAGCCCGTAGTAAACAATAACCGCGGAGATCCCACCACTGGCGCCTATGCAGGGGATATCCATTCGCATGTCGCAGAACACATGCACGAGGTTGCCGACGAGTGTAGCCAGGAATAGCAGCAGGACAAAGCGCCATCGACCGAGTACGTCCTCAACGTTATCACCGAACGCCAGCAGGAAATACACATTGCTGAAGAGATGGATCTGGCCGGCATGCAGGAAGAACGCAGTGATCAGTGTGACTCCGTAAAGCTCTCCAAGCTTTGACGGCACCATGCCATAGGTGGCCACAATGGCGTCCAGGTTGGAATGGGTGAGCCATCCTATCACAAGAAGGATGCCCGCCAGAATCCAGGTGACGGCAGGGATCCTGCTGAGTCTGACGCTGTTGTATTCAACGGGCAGCCCAAAAAGTGCGGGGATCATTTTCCATGCTTCATCAGGCGTTTCTTCGTGAGCACCTTCGGCAGCCTTCGCTGCATAGAACTTGACCTTGGCCATAGCTATCTTCTCCCTCATCTCCTGCGAGAGAGTTTCTTCACATGTGGCCGGTTCATTGCAGACCTGTTCGTATTCCGATGAATCGAACCAGACGAATTGGCAGGTTGAGCATGCATCAACATTGATGGAGCCATAGGGGGAGAGGATGGGAACCTGCGTCATCTTCCTGCCGCAGGCGGGACAATCCCTGATCCTGGGATAGCTTTCCTCGTTCGAGTTGAACCACAGCACAGTGGCAGCATTGGCAGGTGTGATACGCTGGAGCACCGCGATGGTAGAGCTGCGTCCGCCACAGGAGCGGCAGGACCAGAAAACTCCAGCCTTTCCCTTCTGTTTCCAGAGTTTGTCTCCGCAGCTGGGGCACTTGAACACTTGTCACGCTCCTTGTTGATCAATACTACTGCCTTGCAGCAGCAATGCAAACCGAATCACACGGTTTGAAATCCATGCAAAACGCATGGTCTTGCACATCAACATCTGGTGGAAGGCTGGCGCGACGCGGGCATCTGAGTTTGAGGTTGTCGAGGATAACTAAAACAAGCAGAAAATGTCGGGGATTTGAGCTTCGACCCGTGCTCTCCTTGAATTTGAGTGGGTGGTCATGATCTCTCGCACCTTTCTCGACAATATTTCATAGTCTTTGCCGTTATATATCCTGTAGGATGATCGCGGTTGAAATGTGTCAATTTGAGGTGATGCCATGAGAAACAGGATGCTTATAGTTCTTTCAGCGCTATTACTCACGATTTCGTTCCTTCCTGCGTCAGGACAACAGAGGAAGGCTGCGACGCTGGCCCAATTGAGAGCTTCCTATCTGAAACAGCAGGCAGCGATTGATAACGATGCTTTGCAGCAACAGGTGAAGCTGAAGGTCGACTACAAGAAAGTGCTGAGCAAACTTGAAGCCTTCTTCACAACGTCAGGTGAGCTTGAGAGTACATTGCTGGTGAGAGAAGAAGGTAGGCGTTTCATTCAGACCGCCGATGTGCCCCTGGATGCATTGGTCTCCGAGCCTGAGCAGCTGAAGCGCATGCAGGCAACATTCAGGACGACCAGGGACAGTGTTGAGATGGGCGCCGCGAAGAAGACAGTGGATCTTGCCGGGAAATACAAGGAACTGCTTGAGCTCCAGCTCAAGACTCTTACAAAAGCAGGACAGATAGAAGATGCGGTCAAGGTTAAGCCTGAGATAGAGCGTATTGACAATGACGCGAAGCTGCTGGCCGCAACAGAACTGGTGAAAAATGCCAATCCGGCAAAAATCGCTGCCGCATCGGGAGCTGAAATGCCCACTGTTGCAGGAACACTCTACGCCAATTGCCCCGGCCGGTTTGAAGTTGTGTTGAATGGCAAGCGCATCATGACAGGGCGTAAAGGAGAGACGCAAACCAGGCGCGTTTCCCTGAAAGCTGGAGATATGCTGAGCACGAAGTGTTTCGATGATGGGGCAGGCGACAGTGGGTTCGTCCTGTTGTTTGTGCCGCAGAACGGGACCTTTAAGTTCTCATCCAATACTAGGGATTGGTTTGCCTATGAGCCCGCAAACAAGGTGAACTGGTGGAAAGTTGCGGAGCGCGGCAAAGTCAAGCGCACGAAAAACCAGGAATCAAGGAAGGTCCTGGAGAGGAATGTTCGCGTGAAATGTGAGGCCGCGATATGGGCCGATGATGGTGCGCAAGCGTTCCTGGCGATGCAGGTTACAGATGAGCATCTTAAGCCTATTTGCGATGGTATGAAGGTTTCCGAGGGCGAGGTTCTCGTTTCCTGGTATTTGAACAAGGCCAGGAATACCTGGTACGGGATCCTGCCTGAAGCGCGAGTTATCGCTGCGAAGGCCATGGCTTCTGCGTTCGGCGCGGACATGGTAGTGATCAAGAACGAAGAAGAGAATGAATGGATCAGGACGGCTTTTCAGAGGGATGGCTATAGAACGGGATTGCTGGGCCTTGAGCAGACGGGCGGGGCCGGTTTTAAATGGCGAAATGATCAGCGTAGTGAGTACTACAACTGGGATGAAGGCAGCAGCGAGCAGATTCCAGGCAATATTGCCGCAATGAATTTACGGAGCGGCACCTGGTTGAAGCGGCGCAATGACCAGCGAACAGCCGCGATAATCGAAATGTCCAAGATGCCGCCTTCGAAACTTCCGACGAAGATAGCCTCGGCTCTCGAGGAGCAAGAAGCCCGTACAAGCAAGGATTGGCGTGTTGTTGGTGATGAGATCATCAAGCGTCGCGGCGGTATACGCCGCCGTTAGGCGCTTACGTTTATGGATTTGGCAGTAGCCCGAGATGATGGCGCATCATTGTGATGATGTCTGCTTCTTTGCGAAGAGCAGCCGCCAGACGATTAGCCACGCGATAACAGCCCCAACACTTATCAAGAATACCTTCAGTGCGCCGATGTGGAAGACCAGCAGCACGGCACTCGAGGTCCAGAGCCCACCACCCATGAAAGGCTCATGCAACAACTGCTTGTACCCGAAGGCTGCGGGCGCGTCGGTTTTGCTTTCCGGATCGACGACGCGTAGCAAGAGGAGCCCGGTTGCCGTTACACCCATTGATTGTCCCATTTCCGCAATTGCTCGCTCGAACCAATCGGTTGGCAGCAGTCGTTTGGCCAGCCACATTACACAGAACACGTTCCAGAGGATACCGCCGACAACGATCGCGAGGAACGGCCAGATGCCACTCGCGATTACTTCAAGTTTGATGGTGCTGATCGCAGCTATAACAAGGAAGTCAAGGGCTGTGCCCCCGAGCCTCTGCATCAGGCCATGATCGATCGGGTCAATTTTCGAAACACGCGAGACGCAGAACTGGACGATCAGGCCCCCGATCATACAGAGAGGGAAGAGGGGAAATGCCCGCATGATTTCCTGCTCACCCAATCCCGGCAGATTCGTTTCAATAAGAACCAGGAGCTGCTTGATGCCCCATCCGACGAGAACCGCAATGCCGATAATTGCCAGGTGGAGAGCCAGCGAATCGACAGAGCTGGAGATGGTGGTCTGCTTTCCGGCTGCCGGTCTGTTATCCAGGGGATATAAACCCATGCCTTCACCTGCAGAAAGAAGGTCGGCCTTCTTGAGATGGGTTACAATGCCGCGTCTTACCGCCCAGTTGATAAGGGCCATGCCTACGATTATGGCCGAGATTATGCCTACAGTAGCCGATGCCATGCCGAAATCGGCGCCAGCCGCCCATCCGAGCCTCGTAAATGTTTCCTGCAATCCGCCGGCCGTTCCATGACCGCCCTCAAACCCTACCGGAACGATCACGCCGAACAGTTCTTTGGTTCCGAAGATGGGTTTGAGCAGGATGAGTACGAGGCCCAACCCTACGACGTATTGGCCCCATGCGACGATCTGGCCGTATGCGAGTTGGGGGCCTGCCTTCTGCCAGATATTTTTCACAGGAGGCAGGGTGACGCCCAGGAACAGAGCTGCGAAGACTATGTTGATAAGGAAGCCGGGGAGCTTGTTCCAGCCGGCGGTCCAGTTGGCCACACCTGTATTCCAGGATTCAGGCGCCAATTGTGCGAGGCATTGCAGGATTATGAGTCCCAGCAGACCACCGATTACGGATGATGGCAGGTAAAGCTTCTGGAGGAAGCGCAGCTTGACCCTGAGTAATTTGCCGAGGATCAAGAGAAAGCACAAGCCACAGAACGAGGTAACAATTGTCATCTATTCTTATTCCGTATCACTGTCTGTTGTTTTGATCGGGAGAGCGATGAATTCTACTTTTGGGTCTGCCACTGCATAATGACCGGCTGGTATCACGATGCTGCGGGAGTCCCATATACGTTCCAACGATACGGTCCCTTCGTACACTTCTACCAATGTACTGTTCTTGTTGCGTGAGACAAGGAATCGTGCACCGTAATTGGCTATGACGGCGCTGCGTGTATAGACTTCCATTCTCTTTTGGCCTTGCGGGGTGATGTTCGCCATGACATTGCCCCAGTTAAGGCGCATTCGTTTCGCGCCGGACGATTGAAGGAGTATGACTCTTGTCTGACCGCTGAATTTGATCGTGGACGCATCGTCATAGGAGATCGTTGCCTTACCGCTTCTTGAAATCTCCAGGATATCGCCGCGGAACAGTTCTGTTCCCGCTGTTAGGTCACTGCCAAGTTGGACCATTGTCACGCGAGGTGTCACTGCTGTGAGCATTCCGATCTTGGGCGACTCGCCGATCGGTTGTTCCCTTGCCTGCATAACGTAGTAGGGAATTATGATGGCCGCGATTACAATTGCAGCTAATATACCCCACTTGATAGCTTCCTTCTTGCGGGTGGGCTGGAGCTCCTGTGACATTTCGCGGAGCGACTGGGCCCTGTCTTTGCTGAGCTTTCCAATATTCTTTGGTAGCTTGCGTTTAACGACGTTGGGACGCCTTCTCACCCGCTTAGCTTTTGGTTTCTGTTCGTTTTCGCTCATGGTCTATCAATAGCATATACGCTTCTGAAACGCAAAGTCATGGAGCAACTTCAAGGAACTTTGCATATCCAAGAATAACGAGTTTGTTTATACTTCAGGCAGTTTACGGAGGCAAAGAGAATGGCTGGCAGAGAGATTTGGTACTTCATGGCATTGGGCCAGCAGGTTGGGCCGATCAGTTTTGATGATGTGAAGGCCAGGATAGGGGCCGGGGAGATCAAGAAGGAGACCCATGTCTGGCGTGAGGGACTGGAAAACTGGATCCCTGCCGCAGATTCCGATCTCGGGCCCTGTTTCAAGCCGAGCTCTGGTGCTGCTGGTAAATCAGGACTGAGCATCAGGAAGGCACCTCCCGAGGTGCCACGGCATGGGTTGGGCCCGGACCTGCATAGTGACAAATCACCCTCGGTAGGCGACATCTTTGCCGGGAAGAGCCGGCCATCAACGCCGATAGATCGCGGGATGGCGCCTGGCGCTGTATGGTCTTTCATTTCCGGGCTGATGGCGATCTTCATCTGCGGGCTAATTTTTGGCATCATTGCCATAACGAAGGGGAGATCCGCGCTTGAAGTAATCGGCGAGAATCCTGGCTATAGTGGCAAAGGGCTGGCCATCGCCGGAATCATTCTCGGGATCCTGGGAATAATAGGTTGGGCCCTGGTTTTGTTGATGTTTCGAATGCTCCCGGCAGCGGTGTCGGGTTTTATGCCGTAGGAAGGGTGAAGTAGAAGCAGGTTCCTTTGCCCGGTTCAGATTCGACCCAGATCCTGCCCTGGTGGTTCTCTACGATGTTGCGTGCGATTGCCAGGCCCAGCCCCGAACCATATTCCCGCGGCACATCCTTGGGCTCGGTTGTGAAGAACTTATCAAAAACCTTGTCCATGTTGCCGGGCGCTATGCCTGGTCCGTTATCCCGGACAATGGTGCGCACTATTGAGTCGCCATCTTGCTCGACTACCAGCTCAACATGTCCTGACGGCGGTGTGTAGCGGAAAGCGTTCTCCAGCAGATTAGAAATCACCTGTTCGATTCGTCCCGGCATGATCAGGGCCGCGATAGGCTCGCCCGGGATGCTGATAGAGAATGACGCATGCTTCTCGTCGAACGTCGGGACCAATCGCTCGAGCGTATCCTCTATACATTGGCAGTAATCAACAGCTTCACGATGGCCACGCAGCGTGTCGGCATCGAGTTTTGTCAGCTCATTAAGCTCGCCGACCATGCGAGTCAGGCGATCGGATTCATATCGAATATTTGACAGGAACTTGTCACGTACTTCCTTCTTTTCGGCGGCGCCCTGTTGCAGCACCTCTGCTGCGCCGCGTATTGCGGTAATGGGTGTCTTGAGTTCGTGCATGACAGCCGAGATGAAGTCACGATTATAATCGTTGCGTTTTTCGATCTCCGAGGCCATGTGATTCACCGCATGGCCAAGTTGTGCGATCTCATCATTTCCGCCAACCTGCAAGTCAAGGATGGCCTTGCCCTGTGCATAGAGCATGGCTGACCTTGTCAGTCGGCGCAATCGCCTGGTAAGCGTCTGCGCGACTATGGCTGACAGGATGACCGCGAAGGCCAGGGAGCAGATCAGGGCGATGCGCTGGTCCAGTGCCATTTTGATGATGGCCTTTGTTATCGGGCCGGTATGTCGGGATACATATGAGATACAGGCGAGACGGCCATCGTGATCTATTGGTGATGCGGTGTAGTAGAAAACGTGGCTTCGGTCTTCTGAGAGGGCCCAGCGTGCCCCATATTTACCTGTCATTGCCATGGCAATTTCTTTGCGATTGGCTATGTTCACTCCGTTCATGGATTTCTTGCCTGAATCGAAGAGGATAATGCCTTTGGGCGATACGATGCGAAATCGTGACTGGACTTTGGGTCCGTATATCTTTAGAAGAGTTTCGAATTCCTTGTCTCTTGTCGATCCGTCCTTGGTGTGCGAGTTCAATACCATTGCCTTGTATTGTTCGCCGATCATGAAGCCATGACTGGTCATCTCATCTTCCAATGCCTTGCTGGTGAAATCATCGAAAGAATCTATTGCTTTCCTGTTAAGGAAATAGATTGGAAGGAAGACAACGAGGAAACAGGTGAGCATGAACTTCCAGCGAATGCTCTTCACTGTGCCTTCTCCACGTCTTTGTCTAGCTTGTAGCCGAGCCCATGAACTGTCTCGATTGGATTGAGGTGTGGCTTGACGCCGGTCAGCTTCTTTCGCAGCCGCTTCACGTATGCATCGATGCTGCGATCGGTAACAATGTGGCCATCCTCATGGATCCTGTCTATTAGAACATCGCGCGTAAATACGCGGGCGGGATAGCGGACGAGGCACTCGAGAAGCCTGAATTCGGCCCTTGTGAGTTGCACTGGCTGTCCGAAGTAAGCGAGTGAGAAGGCGGTGCAATCCAGGTCGATCGGTCCATGCCGGAGCTGGTTGGAAGATTCCTTGTCCTCTTTGTTTGTTGAGCGTCTCAGCACGGCCCGTACCCGCGCAACTAGTTCCCTCGTGCTGAAGGGCTTGGTGACATAGTCGTCTGCGCCGAGTTCGAGGCCTATGACCCGATCCACCTCTTCGCTGCGCGATGTCAGCATGATCACAGGAATATCCGGTCGCACCGCACGCATCTCCTTGAACAGTTCCAGGCCGGGTATGGCGGGAAGGTTCAGATCCAACAGTACAAGGTCCGGTTTCTTCTCCTTGAACAAACGCAGTCCGGCATCGCCGTCGAGTGCTGTGACGACCTCGAACGCGTTCTCCTCTAAAACGTAAAGAACGACGTCGACGATATGCTGTTCGTCATCTATCAGGAGTATGCGTGAGTTATGCATTATGTATCTTCTTCCTGCTGCAAGTCTCACGGATCCTGTGACCAGTTTCAAGTGCAATCCACAGCCGGCCTCATGCTGCCTCATTTCTGTCACAACTTATCACGGATCTGTCATATCGGTGCCATTCGGTTTTGTGATGCTCGAGCATGGAGAATCGCAAAACAGGAACGCCAGCCAGTGGGAGGGGCGCAGCATGTACGAGACATTAATGAACACATTGAGGGAGTTCTTTGGACGCGGAGCGCTCAAGACATGTTTGATAATTGCGGTCTCCTGCATTGTCGTTGTCCTGTCTGCCAACGTTAGTTCCTTTTTCAGGGAAGCCATGGCTCGAGCTCGTGAACGTAGATGCTGGCGCAGTACAGTGGTCGTGATGGGTGTCGGCCTCTTCAAGTTCCTCGTCATTTTTGTTCTAACGAGGTTTTTCATGACGGCAATGCATTACCAGTCGGCCCTGTTCGCAGGAAGGCACGGCCGGGTTACCGAGCAGAACCGATCGGCGGTGTTGATGAAATGGGGTTCACCGCATGAGCAGAAAGAACTGGGCATCTCTCACACCAGGAAGCGGATCTTGATCACACGTCAACTGCAAACAAGAACAGAGAAGCCGCGGGTGTTATCTGAATCCTATTGGAAAGATGAGGAACTGCCCGTCAAAGCTGTCGATGGCAGAATGCCGCAGGTGTTGAGTGTGAAGGAAGAAGATCGGAATGTTGCCGTGAGCCAGAAGTCCATAGTGAGCGCAGATGTCGAGATAAGTGTTCAGAACAATCCCAGGACGCTTGGCAATGCGAACTATGCAGGTTATGACGATGTGTGGCGGCTCGAGTACGTTGTTGCCAATCGCAGCAAGTGGCACACCACCGCGCGGATGTCGTTCCCACTCCCTGCTCGCACAGGACTGTTCGATGGGATGTATGTAAAAGTCGATGGGACGAACATCTCGGAGAAAACTCAATCGTCGGGCAGCAGCGTGCATTGGAGCACAGAGATGGCTCCGCATTCGCAGCAGATTGTGGAAATAGGGTATCGGTCTCGTGGTCTGGAGCATTTGCGATACATTCCCAGGCGGATGACGCAGACGGGCCATTACAGGGTCACGATGAACATCATGGGGATACCTGCGAGCGAGTTGGACTATCCAATCGGTTCAATGCCACCGGCGGAAAAGCTGTTGGATATAAAAGGGTCCCGTTACAAGCTCACATGGAAGTTGGACAACGCGCTGACCTCTTACGATATTGGCATCAAGCTACCCATGGCACAGCAACCCGAGTATCATTTTGCACGCCTGATACGCGAAGCGCCGGTGGGGCTCATACTCCTGTTTATCCTGCTGACCGTTCCCTGCATAGTGACCGGCCGTCGGGTCAGGATCGAGATAATCGCATGCATGGGCGCGGCATACTATCTTCACTATACCTTCATGGGCAGGCTGGCGGAGCTGGTGAGTGACTTCACCGTGCCGTTCCTCGTCTCGTCTGTTGCGATCATCATTTTGATGGCCTGGTTCAGGGCATTCAACCGTCATGCAAAGGGCAGATCTGTAAGAGATATCATCGTCTTCTCGATGATGGTGCTCTGCTATCCACTTGCCATTGTTGACTCTGAGCGTACCGGTTTCTGGATGCAGGTCTTCTATATCGGGAGCTTGCTGTATTTTTGTGGTCTTATTGTGGCGGTCAGGATGTTGCCCCGAAGAAGGACTCTGCACCACACGATGAAATGATGGAACATGTGAGGAATAGCGCATGAATAACGGCGAGGGTGGCTTCAGTAGATTTATCAAGGCGGTGATCAACTCGTTGACCTTCAGGTTGGTCATTATTGGGGTACTGATCCTGGTCATGCTCTATCCGGTTTCCATGGTGAGAGAATTGATTGATGAGCGGGCAGAACGGCAGGAATCTGTTGTGGACGAGATCACCTCAAAGTGGGGTGGCGCACAGACGATCGTGGGGCCTATATTGACCGTCCCTTATGAGATCCGGAGACGGGGTGAGCCATCTGAGATCCACTATCTTCATCTCTTGCCGGAGATTCTCAGTATTACAGGAGACGTGCGGCCGACAATCCGATACAGGGGGTTGTACGAAGCGGTTCTTTTCAATGCGGAGCTGAAGCTGTCTGGGTCTTTTCTGATGCCGGATCTGGAAGCACTCGGCATAGAGCGCAAGAGCTTGCAGTGGTCTCGTGCAACCACTACGTTTGGGGTATCGGATCTCCTGGGTGTTGCAGACACCGTGCTCATGAGCGTTGATGGGGTGGAATCCAGCATGGATCCCGGTGAGCCGATAGTCGATGATGGTGGGGCTGCCGTTTCCTCCAAGCATGAGTTGAATCCGAAATCCAGCGAATTCCCGTTCGAGATGTCCGTTGATCTAAACGGGAGCAGGTGGCTTGGTTTCATTCCTGTGGGTAAGATCACTACTGTATCAGTGCAGTCGAGTTGGGCTGATCCGAGTTTTGCCGGGGCGTTTCTCCCCAGCGAACGCAACATCAGTGACGGTGGTTTTACTGCGCGTTGGCAGGTGTTGCATGTGAACAGGGACTTTCCTCAATGCTGGATAGGCGACAGGTACGATGTGGCGGATTCCGAGTTCGGGTTGAAGTTGTTCATACCTGTGGCTGCTTATCAGAAATCCATGCGGATGGCCAAGTATGCGGTGCTGTTCATTGGTTTTACCTTTGCTGCGTTGTTCTTGTGCGAAGTGATCAGGAAGAAGAGGGTACATCCTTTTCAATACCTGCTTATCGGCTTGGCGCTCGTTGTATTTTATACCCTGCTAATCTCGATATCGGAGCACATCGGCTTTGGGAAAGCCTATGCGGTATCGAGTGCTGCTACAGTGCTCATGGTTATCTGCTATGCCAGGACTGTTCTCGGCAGGAAAGGACCGGCGCTCGTGCTCGGCACCCTGCTGGGATTCCTTTATGGGTACTTGTACGTTGTCCTGCAGCTTGAGACTTATTCGCTCGTGCTGGGCAGCGGTGGTCTGTTTGTGATCCTTGCGGGCGCCATGTTCCTGACGCGGAAGATCAACTGGTATTCTACTCGGACCGGCCAGCAGGAGGGTGTTTCAGGGAATTCGTGAGGCCCGGCCACTCCCGCCGCGAGAATATGGCAGTCTTTTCTTGAAAGCCCTGCGTGGAGAATCCTATACTCCGCCTCGCGTCTTCGTGGGGGGGGTATAGCTCAGTTGGTAGAGCGTCGCGTTCGCAATGCGAAGGCCAGGGGTTCGAATCCCCTTACCTCCACCAAAGATGGTCATGTACTTCGTCTACATTCTGGAAAGCGTACAAATTGGCCGTTCCTGCATTGGTCGGGTCGATGACCTGTTGAAGCGGTATTCTGAGTATCGGGCAGAATTGTCGTCCTAAAAAGCATAAGAACCGGCTTTCCTTCCCTGTTAATGTTATCATACTATCCCGCCGGGTGAGGTATATCGTTATGGATACGATGGATATCGCGAAGCTGTCTGCCATTGAAACGACACCGGTCCCGGAAGTCTGCTGCGGCAATTGTGGCACGGTTCTCCAGGTCGAAGGCGTCAAATCATTTGAGAAGGTCGAGTGCGCATGTGGCGCAGCGGTCACCGTGCCCGCGAGGCTCGGAGATTACCTTCTTCTCTACCCGCTCGGCAGCGGAGCCATGGGCATGGTCTATCACGCCCTCGATGAAACGCTTGAACGTTTCGCTGCTGTCAAGGTCATGCAGAAAGCCCTTGGCGAAGATGAGAAGTTCCTCGATACCTTTATTGGTGAAGCGCGGGCACTCGCCAAATTGAACCATCCCAACATTGCCAAGGTGTATGCGTTCGGCCAGAGCGAAGGCCAGCCCTACATGATCATGGAGCTGGTCGAGGGCAGGTTGCTCGAAGAGATGATGGATAGATACGGCGCGTTGGACCAGACGACCGTCGCCGGCATTGGTGCGGATATAGCCATGGGGTTGCACGCTGCATCGGAAATAGGGCTCGTGCATGGCGACGTCAAGCCGGAGAACATCATTCTTGACGAAACATCTCGCGCCAAGTTGATCGATTTTGGTGTTGCCGCATATGAAGGAAAGAGTGAGTCGGATGAAATATGGGGCACGCCCATGTATATTGCACCCGAGAAGGTGCTGCGCAAGAACGTGGATACTCGTTCCGACATATACAGCCTGGGCGCCGTGTTATACCACGCAATAACAGGGCAGCGTCCTTTTGAGCGACCGACCTTGATCGCCTGTGTTAAGGCACGGCTCCAGGGCCCGCCCAAGCGCATTACTGAAATCAGGCCTGAAGTTGATCCACGCTTGGAAAAAGTCATCATGCGGATGATGGCAATCGAACCAGAGGCTCGGTATCCGACTGGTAATTCCGTGGCAGCAGATCTCTTCCCGCTCATGAAGCAGATGAACGAGCTGGGTGGCAGAGATGCATCTATCAAGATCAGGACGCCGCGGTCGTCTATTGTCTCCATGAGGGCGAAAAGCCAGATGGCGGAATCGGAACGACGAAACGCGAGGAAGAAGGGGGCGCTTATCGTAGTGGTCACGGTTGTTGTCTTGCTGGCCCTTGCAGGTGCCGGTTTCTTTGTCATACAGAAGATGATTGGCGATCCTGTGCAGGTGCCGGTGGGTGGTCAATCGACCTACGTTGTGGACCTGGCAGGCAAGCCTGAAGATCACAGGGAGAAGCTCCAGCCATTGGCAGAGCAGATCTCGGAACGACTCAAAACAGCTCGTGCCCAACTTGATCAAGCCACTGAGGTCACAGAGAAGTATCCCGACAATATGGGCGTGGTCATGCTGTATCAGCAGATAACGAAGAAAGTTGAGCAGGCAGATATAATTGAGAAGTCAACGACATCTCTCATGGATGAGATCGATGCCCTCGACGAGACCAAGGCCACCGCGATGGAGATCGAGAGATTTAGCCTGGCCTGGCTGACGCTCATGAAGAAGATTCATGCCCAGACCGAGAAGCTGACCGAGTCTGTAAATGCGGATATGGAGACGTTTAGTATGCGTGTTGCCGCGCTTGAACCCGAGCCCCTGAAGTTGGTGCAGAATCCCGGCACACAGGATCTTGTCGCGGTGACAATCATTACTAAAAGTCAGCCTGATCCCGTGGCGCCGCCAGTACCCGCGAGGCCTACTCCTGCGAAGCAGATCGCAAGAGCCATGAAATATGTTGAAGAGGTCACAGCCTTTATCAACAGGAACGATTTTGAAACGGCCTTCCTGATGTCACAGAAGGTGCCTGCCGAATGCAAGACAGCAGCATCTCTCAAACAGCTTGAGCATCTCCGGGAACGATGCAGGCTCCTGGTTGAACTGAAGGAAGCGTTGATCAAGAGATTGTCACAGAGGCGGCTCCGTGATGGTTGGTGGGAGGGTGAGAACAAGTATGACATCACCGGTGCCAATGCAGTGACCATAATCACCTCCAATGGTGCGAAGGCATGGGGCGATGTCGAGCCCGCGCTGATGATTCGTTTCATTGTCTCTGCACTCAAGGATGAATCACTTTCCAGGAAACAGAAAGCCAGGCTCGGGCTTGGCGCTGCAACCTATGCGGCAGAGAACGATGTGCCACAATCGGCATGGCAAATGCTGGGCATGTCATTGATTGCTGATGCAGATGTGTCCACAAGCGCTGCCGCGATCTTGCCGAGAATGATCATGGCGAGTCGGCGGTACATCGACAGGATCCGGAAGATACTGAACGCCATAAAGAAGGCTGACAAAGATATTGCGACTGCTGTTGATGACGCACTCGAAGGGAATAAGGTCGATTACGTTACCAAGGGAACGCTCAAGAAGATCCGCTCCGAGTCCACAACACTCGCTGAGAAGGCAAATAAGAAATCGCAGGAGTCGAATGAAATGTGGGCGTCCGTGAATGGGCCCAGGACCGCGATTCTTGATAAATGCAGCATAATGGTCAGATTATACGCCAACATAGAAGAGCTGCAGAACGCGAAGTTGCAACTGAAGAAATCATCGAAGAAAGTAGAAGATCTGTTGGGGCAACCAGGCAGGAGATGAGTAATCGCGTGCTGTCAGCTCTTCCGGCACCCTTCGCTTCAAGGGGTTGCATCGCCCCGCCGCCAACAAGATTAGCCCGTCTCCGCGGCGCCGGCTTCTATTCTATCAACATGCTCTCAGGTATGACCGTTCGTGTTCTTGGTGCAGTTTTGTTGATGCCCGGCGGTCGCCTGATCGGCAGACCGGCCGGGTCAAGCAACGTTGTTGTGACCTTGACGTAGCGCCTGAGCAGGCGGTCGCCTGATCTGTCGGTGAGCCACATCCTCTGGCATGATCGTAGAGATCGACGATCGTCTTGACCTGTTGTTCGCCGAGCAAGCGCGCTCCCTTCTCAAACTGTTCGATTTGCTTGAACGAGTAGGCTGATTCGAGTGATATGAGGGTGCGCTCATGGCTGAAGTGTGGCGTGGCGGAGAGAGCTGCTTATCATAATGGGTCCCTGCTTCTTTGATACAGCCTGTGAGAGTGAGCGGCTCTGTGTTGAGCCGGATGACCCCGAGATCGTGATTAGTTCAAGATGTGCGACTTCCTTCATGGCGCCTGATTCAAGAGCTTTCCTTTCGCTGACGACGGGACGGCCGGAATGATCTGCCAGTATAGCCGTTTCATCAACGACTTCGATCAACCTGGCGTTAACGGAAACAAGTTTCGGCACGATATCGATCTCGGCCAAGACCTCTTCGGACTTAATGAGGGTCTGGATCGAACCGGCGATGACGAGTTTGCTGAGATCGGGAAGGTGTCTAACATATGCGCCCCTTCCGAACGGCACGCCCATTCGGGCAAAGTAATCGGTAACATCTTCCGTGCCTATGCGGCGATGGAGCCCTGGGGTTACGCCATAGGGCAGGGTAATGCGTTGGCCGCCAGACCCTGGCAGCACGCCACTACGAGATAGCCGGGGCAGATATCAAGGCGAATTTCGACGGCCTCTTTGTTGAGTAGGGTCGAAGGCTACTTCTGACGCAACAAGGCCTGAAGTCGTTCTTCCGCTAGTGTTCGCCTTCGGCGCCATTCGATTGAGCGAATCATCTTTCTCAGGGCGGTCAATTGGAATGTGCTGGGTAATTCAAGTTCAGGCAATGCACGGAAGAGGTTGGTCTTGGCTGGTGTCAGGTAGAGAAAATCGAGCAGTGCCTTTTCCTGTGTTGCAATCTTGGCGCCGCCATCTGTCATCTCATAACCTATGAAGAAAGATGGCTTGACGTGGTGGATGGAGAATGTGCCGAGGGGAGTCCTATACGCCCTGGTTCTGGCTGGGGATATCGAGTACGTTACCTCGGGGATCTGTGAGATCAAGCCATGATAGTAGAGTGCGCTCTGAAGGGAGACGTAACTTGGGAATGGCGCCGTCAAGTACTCTGGAATTATGAATGCATTTAGGTCTTTAGGAAATGCCCATAATCCGCGCTTCAGCTTGACGAGGTGGCCCGACTCAACCAGGCGGCGCAGAAGATGGCTGGCATGATCCTTTGACTTTTCAAGAAGCGCCTTGGCATCGTTCGTGGTGAAGACGGGTTGAGCCATTCCTAGTAGTGATCTGTGAACATCAGCGAGTTTCATTGTTGCTCCAGTGTCTCAACGAGCTTTAACACCATATCCTCCCATACTTGGCGGGAATCATACTGCGCCTGGTATTCGGGTATGAGGAATGAAAGGACCTGGCTTTTGAAAACGTCGTAAGAAATACGCATGGCATTTGACTGTGCTTCCTTGATGCGTGATCTCAGTCTATCGTTTTCGATCTGGGTGTTAACTCCTGAGTTGATGAGAAGATTCAGGTCGAAGATGTCGCGTGATTGTGTGGTGGTACGCATTATTAGGGCTTCGATCTTCTGCTCATATGCTGCTTCAGCGTGATAGTGATTGATCATAATGGGGTGGGATCGGTAGGCCATGATTATTGTGGGATCGATTGCTTCGAACAATGTGTTGCCTCCCATCCCGCGCCTGGAGAACTCGATTTTGGTGTGCAGCGTCATATCTAGTGGGGTCGCAAGTCCAAGTTTCCATCGTTGAGTAGTCTCAGTTTGTTTGGGACTGCTGGTGTGCTGGATGGTCATGTTCCGCGTTCTGAGGATGTCTGCGAATGGCTTAGACTCAAGGATGCCATTCACGATATTCTCAAGCTTGTCCTTGGTGATTGAACAGGCATCTAGATCGATATCTTCTGAATATCGGAAGCTTCTGAGGAAGAAGCGAAGATTGCATCCGCCCTTCAACGCATAGAATCGCTTGTCTAATTTGAGGCCAAGCTGCGCGAGAAAGAGGAGATGAAACTGCTCGACGTATTGTCTGGGGCTGTATCCAATCATTTGCTTATCCTCTATATTTATAATACGCGTAGTTGACGCATATGTCAACTACGCGTATTAATAGAAGCTCGCAGAACTACAGGAAGAATCAGGTCTGCTGCATATAGGCGGTTTCCAGCTCGGCGCCACGACGAACTTCGAGGATCCTAACCCCTCTCCCTAGCAGGTGATTGAGGACAATACTGTTGACCTCGGCAGTTGTATGGCCAGCCTCGGCATAGCTGCAGGTGAGGACCGAGCCGTCCCCTGGGATGGTAAAAGAGGTGTCTGGCATTAGCTCACGTAAACCAGGAAGAGATGCGTTGGCGCCTGCTTCTATCAGATAGTTGAGCACATGGTGCTGGCCGGTAATGGTCGACATCGTATCCTGCTTCACCAGCTTGCCATCTTCGATGAATGCAACATGAGTGCAAACCCTCTCGAGTTCGAACAAGTTGTGTGAGCTCACGACGATTGTCTGGCCTTCCTGCCGCTTGTGAAGTAAGCGCCTTATGTTCATTACCTCTTTGGGATCAAGTCCGCTCATGGGCTCGTCCAGCAGAACCAGTTCAGGGTTGCCCAGGAATGCCTGTGCTATGACGACGCGTCTGCGCATCCCGTGTGACAGCGTACGGATCTGAGAATCAACGCGATCGGAGAGGTGTACTAAGTCGATCACCTGGGCGATATTGTCCTGGGCATGTTTTGCAGATTGGCCTTGGAGTGTGGCGTAATACATGAGCAGATCCCTCACGCGTGCATAGCGTGGGAAGTTTGAATCCTGTGGCATGAGCGATACGCGTCCGCTGTGAAGAAGCGGATCGTACTGGCCCAGGCCCAGTACGTTCACACTTCCGGAATTGGCGCGTAGAAGACTCGTTGCCACCGCCATGGAGGTGGTCTTGCCCGCACCGTTACTGCCGACCAGGCCGAAAACAACGCCCTTCGGCACTTCAAGATTGAACTCGTCGAGAGCCGTTCGGCCTCCGAATTTCTTGACAACGTTATCGAATGTCAGCGCGGAATCACTCATACGTTCTTCCTCGCAAAGAATGCATAACCGACAGCGAGGTAGCTCAGGCCAAGTGCCACGACATAACAGACGGCCGGAAGAACGAACGTGATCTGTGATCTCCAGAGATCTGCAATGTGTCCCATCGGTGTCATCAGATCAAGAACATGCCAGATCCTGGTCAAGCCTTCTTCATCGGTGAACCATGCCGCCATTGAGATTATCTTCATGGCGGACCATGTCAGGAAGGCAAAAACAATTGCCAGGTTCGGAGATCGCGTGAGTTGGGAAAGACCGAGCGACATCCCCACAAATCCGATCGAACAGAGCCAGACCTTCCAGCCTAGGATGATCATTGGTGCCATGGTTATTGCGCTGGTCATGTGCGGTACTCTGAACCTCGCTACAACCCAGGTGCCAATGGCGCTGAGCAGGAGCGCAATGGCTACCTCAAGGCATTGACCAAAGAACTTGCCAAGGCACCAGGCGGCACGCGATGTTCTGACAAGAGCGAATCTCGCGGATCCGGTCGCCAGTTCTTCTGCAATCCGACTGGGCGACGTCAGGATGACAAAGACAGGCGTGAAAGTGAAGGCAAGCCATCCGAAGAAGATGGCGATCAGTGGGAGCTGTTTGATTTCTTCAAAAGCTTCCTTGTTGCGTGTCATTTTCGCGATTGTATCTCTGAACGATTCTGAATCCCACAGGGCGCGGAGTACATCGCCAGGCGCTGCTGAAGCAGAAAGGCCAACAGAGCGGGCAATATGTTGTTCGAAATGGTGCAGCATGGAGATCATGCCGTTACAGGCCAGCATGGCGCCTATCAGGTAGAGGCAGAGAACTACGGCGAAACGGCGGCTTCGGACGGAATCCTGCAGCTCGTAGCGGGCGACCTTTAATGCACTGTGCAGAAGCTTGAGCAAGGTTTATCCTGTTTTCAGTTGTTCTATCGATTGAGGCGCTGACCCCCGATACGGTCGAGTTTGCTCTCGACCCCGATCAGTGGTTCTGCAACATCCGGGCTGATGAAGTCGGTCAATGAGAACTTGGGTCCTGCTGAACGCCGCCAACCCGGCTCGAGCGTTTCATCCATCGCATCATAGGTGCTCACGATGGAATCGGTCACATCGTTGAAGATTCGTATGCCGGCCTCCATCTGGACCTCTTCCGCATCCTGCAGATCTTCGGCGAACTCGGTGAACTTATTCTTGAGCTGTGAATTCATGTCGGAGACCAATAGATCGAATTTCTCGACTTCAACAGGTGTCATCTGGGCATTCGATATGAGCGTGTTGCGGGCGATATCGACCCGGATCTGCCAGAGTTCCATTGCATGTTCTATCGATTCCTCCATACCCATCTCACGCTCGTCTTCCTCTGCGACATCTTCCGGCTCTTTCTCCTTTGTGTCTTTCACGATCTCTTCAGATACCGTTATGCCGGCGTCAGGCCTCTCATTATCCGGTTGATCCTGGTCAAGGGCCTCTTGCGGTTCCATCGCTACCACTTCAGGCGATGTTCTGGCAGCTGTGCGATCGATGCCGATCATTCGGGTGACATTGTCGATGCCGGATCTCGAGCGATCCGAGCTTTTGAGCAGCTCCTCTTTGGTCGTCAGCTCCTTCTTCAGCCTGGCGACTTCCGAGCGTGGCGCCCAGCCGCCGAGAATTAGTCCCAGCAGCAGCGCCACTGCGACAAGTACAATTGATTTCATACGGGTTCTCCCAAAAAGGGTTGTAGAACAGGCCCCATAGTTTACACTTTCGCGCATAAACGTCCAGAGAAGGCTTTTTTTTGTGCATTCTGGGCCGGCACCGCTGCCAGTTGTTGAGTTGCCGGGTGGTTGAGTTGTTGGGAAATGGTCCGAGGTTCGATACTATTAGATTCTATGAAGGATGGTGAGATCAAATTCGACCCTGAGAAGTTGCGCGAGCTGGCCAACTATCGTATGCCGTTTGGCAAGTACAAGGGTGAACGCCTGATCGATCTTCCGGAAGCCTATATCCTCTGGTTCAGCCAGCGAGGGCAGATGCCTGCAGGCAAATTGGGGCGCCTGCTCGAGGAGGTATACGAGATTAAGTTGAACGGATTGGAGCACCTTCTCGATCCGTTGAGGGAAGGGCCAGGAAGGGGATAGCTGCAGATCAAGCGAGAGAGCGGAAGCGCTTCCAATTGGATTGCTGCCGCTCAATCGATTTTCGGAAACACGCGAACCGTTATGCGCGTCTATTCCCGGGACAGAACTCTAAAGTCCCAAGAATTGTATAGCGATGCCTGAAAGGAAGATGGCGGCCCCCGCCATGGCGTGCGTGTAACGCTCCAGTTTTCCGAGCTTGGCAAAGCTCACTCCCCATGATGTGAGCAGTACGACGGCAAGCATTGTGCCGATCGTTATGGCCGAGAAAACCGATGCCACCAGTATCATTCCCGTGATGCTGTGTTTCGCGGCTGGATACATGAGGATGGGAATGAGCGGTTCGCAGGGCCCGAATACGAAGATGGTGAAGAGGATCCATGGCGTTGTGGAGCGCCTGCCATCTGCGTGAGGATGTGCGTGCTCGTTGCAATGTGCGTGCTCATGCCTGTGCTCCATGTTGCCACTGTGAACGTGGTGGTGACTGTGCTGCTTATTCCTGATGGCGCGGCGAATCCCCCAGACGGTGTAAGCGAAACCGAACCCGATCAGTAACCAGGCCGCAATGTTGCCGCGAAAGCCTTCAAATGCTTCAAGCTTGCCTATGGCCATGCCAAACGCTATGCCGAGCAGTCCCAGCACGACGGAACTCAAGACATGTCCAAGACCACATATAAACGTGATCACTGTTGTTTTGGACATTGACCATTTTCTTGCCCGTGCCATAACGATGAAGGGGAGATAGTGGTCTGGACCAAGTAGTGTATGGAGAAGCCCGATAGATGCTGCGGTAACGCACAAAGCTGTAATTTCAGGTGTCACGGTCACGTTCTCTTCTTTGAAGCGCGAGTCGCACGTTGGTATGCCCAGTCACGAATCATGCGGACCTGCTCTTCCATGGTTTCGGAGAGGGGGACCATGCTGATGGTGTGTTTTCTGATGTCTTCCGTGTTGAAATCGCGTCCTTCCTTGCGCGCATCGACACGTCCTGCAATAACGGCCTGCTCGATCTCTGCGCCACTCCATGCTTTTGTCGAGAGAAGGAGTTTGTCGATGTCGATTGTGGCGGGGTCAACGCCGTTGTTGCGGACATGGATTTCTATGATCTCCCCTCTTTCCTTTGCACCAGGCAGATCGCAGAAGAAGACGTGATCGAATCGGCCTTTCCTGATGACCTCTGCTGGCAGCACCTCGATACGGTTGGCCGTAGCGGCGACAAAAACGAGCGGTGGCCGCTCCTGCATCCATGTAAGGAAAGAGGAGAATGTGAGCGACTGTTCGGAGGTAGTGGATTCGCATGTCATGCCCAGCGCATTCTCTATCTCATCTATCCAGAGTACGGCCGGTGCCACAGATTCAATTGACTTGAGCGCGTTGTGAAAGGCTGCTTCAGGTTTTCCATACATGCCGGAGAATATGAGGTTCATATCGAGCCTGAAGAGGGGGAGGTGCCAGAGACCTGCCAATGCCTTGGCAGACATGCTCTTGCCGCAGCCACTCACACCCATGATCAAGACGCCGCGCGGGATCGGCGCTCCAGCATCCACCGATTCCTGTGTGAACAGGCCGACCCGGTTCATCGCCCATTCCTTGAGATTTTCGAGCCCACCTATCTTGTCGACGTGGAACGAGTTCTGGACATACTCGAGATAACCGGCTTTCCCGAGCAGGATCTTCTTCGCTTCGAAGATCTGGGCGAGAATATCCTTGGCTTCAAGCTTGCCGACTCCGAACACGCGGTGCATTACATGGTGCACCTCGTTCAGGGCCAGGCCACGCAATGCAAGCGTGATCTCAGAATGGTGCTCCTCGGCGATCTTCTTTTTGGGATACTCTTTCTGGACCGCCAGCAGTTCGTTGAGAAGCTCCTCGGGGGAGGGCAAGCTGACCTCAACCAGACAGATCTCGTTCTTAATCGTTTCGGGCATTACCAGGACAGGAGAAAGTATGACAATACAGGCTCTGCCGGTTTTGAGTAGTTCGGCATAAGCATCACGGAGCGACCTGGTGACCTCTGGTTTTGTAATGAAGTCAGGCAGATCCTTCATTACAAAGAAGCCGTTGATCGAAGAGTTGACAGCGGCTTTGATGGCATCGACCGGATCACGAGTATCCTTGCCCTTTATCGAGTCAAGCCCGTCAACACATGTCCAGACCGAGACCTTCCCTTCGTCAAAGCAGTTGGGTGCAAGCTGCCTAAGGGTTTCAACAACCCGGCTCTCTTCAGGTGTTTTGAGATAAAGCAGGGGATGCCGACCCAGGACGGCTTTCTCGATCTGTTCGGTCAGTGCGCTCATAATGGTGATTTACGAGGATAACGCTGAGCTTGGGGAAAAGCAATATCTTGCTGTTTGCGGCAGGCCGGGATCAATCCATGGCCAGTGCGAGTGATTCCTTCAGTGGTGTGAGGACGAGCGTCGTTTGCGACGATTTTACGCCCTTTATTGCTCCTATTTTCTTGAGCAATGCCGTAAGAGCGTCAGTGTCACGAACTCTTGCCTTTATGATGTAACAGTATTCACCAGTAGTGAAATGGACCTCCTGCACTTCAGAGAACCGGGCGATCTGGTCTCCGATAGTTGTCAGGCCGATGTTCTCCTCGGTTCGGATCATTATGAAAGTGGTCAATTCGAGCCCCAGGGCATGGGCGTCCAGGCGTGTCTCGTATCTCTGTATTATCCCTCTCTGCTTCAACTTCTTCACACGCTCGAGCGCAGCAGAGGGGGTCATTTTGAGCTGCCGCGCGATGTCGGCGTTAGTGATCCTGGCGTCTTCTTGAAGAATTGTCAGTATTCTCTTGTCAATAGCATCGATCATATAGCGTCTATTCAGATTGCCGCAATACTAGGCGGTATATATGCAATTAGGCCGAATAATAGCATTGTCTGGAAGGGGTGTATAGGATAATGTTCATTTGGGGGAGAAGAAAGGGGCGGAGCTATCGGCTCACCATCAGGAGGGAATATCATGACGGGAATGAACGATACCCAGCATCTTATTGAAGTCGAGAACAAGTATGGTGCGCATAATTACAAGCCGCTTGATGTAATCCTCTGTCGAGGTGAGGGGATCTGGGTCTGGGATGTGAACGATAAGAAGTACATGGACTGTCTCTCTTCCTACTCCGCCGTCAATCAGGGGCATTGCCACCCGAAGATCAAGGAGGCGATGATCGAGCAGCTCAACAAGCTGACCCTGACCTCGAGGGCGTTCCGGAACGATCAGCTTGGTCATTTCTATGAGGAACTATGCGAACTGACTAATTCACACACGGTGCTTCCCATGAACAGTGGTGCAGAAGCAGTCGAAACAGCCATCAAGGCCGTTCGCAAGTGGGCATACAAGGTCAAGAAGGTTGAGCCGGATAAAGCCGAGATCATAACCTGTGCCAATAACTTCCACGGCCGCACGTTGACCATTGTGGGATTCAGCACGGAGGAGCAATACCGTGACGGGTTCGGGCCTTTCACGCCAGGGTTCAAAACGATCCCTTACGGCGACATTGATGCGCTTGAAAAAGCGATAACGCCAGACACGGCAGGATTCTTGGCCGAACCAATACAGGGTGAGGCAGGAATAATCATTCCACCTGCGGGCTATCTCAAAGCCGTACGCCAGATCTGCACGAAGAATAATGTTATCATGTTGCTCGACGAGATCCAGACGGGGCTCGGCAGGACAGGCAAGATGCTCGCGGAAGAGCATGAAGGGATTGAGGCGGACATGTCACTGATCGGCAAAGCTCTCTCTGGAGGCTTCTATCCGATTTCTGCCGTGCTGGCCAATGAAGAAGTGCTCGGGGTTTTCATGCCGGGCGATCACGGCAGTACGTTCGGTGGCAACCCGCTCGCCTGCGCGGTGGGCAGAGCGGCTCTGAAAGTCTTGACGGAGGAGGGCTTGCTCGAGAACGCCGTTGTTCAGGGAGATTATTTCCTTTCGAAGCTGCAGGAGATCAAGAGCTCCCACATAAAGGAAGTGCGCGGCAAAGGCCTTTTTATAGGCGTAGAACTGTTCCCGGAATCGGGTGGTGCAAGACGTTTTTGTGAGATGCTCATGGATGAGGGCCTGCTCTGCAAGGAAACGCATGAGCATGTCATCCGCTTCGCGCCGCCGCTCATCATCCAGCGTGAAGAGATCGACTGGGCGCTGGAACGGATCGAACGCGTTCTGCAATGTGACTAGGAGATGCCTGGTAGTTTGAGAAAAGGACAGCACAATGTCTGAGAGAATTGTCATAGCGTTTGGCGGCAATATCATGCTGCGTAGTGGCGAGGATGGCAGCGTGGAGAAGCAGCTCGAGCATGTTGAGGAGATATGCGAGTTCATTGTCGCGGTCATAAGAGAGCGATATTCCGTGGTGGTGACACATGGGAATGGTCCGCAGGTTGGCGAGATCATGCTGAAGGACGAGATTGCAAAGAAACGTTTCCCGCCCATGCCAATGGATATCTGCGGTGCCGAAAGCCAGGGGATGATCGGTTACATGATCCAGAGATACACGGTCAACCAGCTCAAGCTCGAGAAGCAGAGCTATTCGATGAACTTCCCTGTCATCACTGTTGTGACGCAAACATTGGTCGATGCCTGCGATCCGGCCTTTAGGCACCCCACGAAACCAATTGGCCCTTACTACACGGCTCAGCAAGCCAGGCAACTGGAAAAGGAGAAAAGCTGGCAGATGGTCAGGCAGCAGGCTGGTTATCGAAGACTGGTGCCTTCGCCTGCTCCAATTGATCTCGTTGAAAGCCTCGCCATCAGGACGCTTTTTGCCGAGGGTTGGATTATCATAGCTGCAGGCGGTGGCGGAGTGCCCGTGGTGGAAAGATCGGACGGCACACTGCATGGCGTTGAAGGAGTGGTCGATAAGGATAATACGGCCGCGCTGCTTGGCAACATAGTTGATGCTGAAACACTTCTCATTCTTACAGGGGTCGATCGCGTTGCCCTGAATTATGATGAGCCGGACGAGAAGAAGCTGGACAGTATGACTGTCGAGGAAGCGAAACGGTATCTTGGCGAAGGCCATTTCCCGGAAGGCAGCATGGGCCCCAAGGTCGCCGCTGCAGTGAAATTCATCGAAGGCGGCGGCAGACGTGCGATCATCACGTCGCTGGGACATGGCCTGGTGGCTCTGAAAGGCGAAGCAGGAACGACTATCGTGCAGTAAGTACTGAAAGTGAGGGTAACATGGCGGAGCGAGTAATAATAGTGGGTGCCGGTGGCAGGGATTTTCATAACTTCAATACCTGCTTCAGGGACAACCCGAGATACGATGTGGTAGCATTCACCGCGACACAGATACCGGACATCGATAATCGTCGATTTGCTCCTGAGCTCGCAGGCAAGCTCTATCCCGATGGTATTGGTATTCACCCAATGGCCGACCTGGTCAAGCTGATCAGGCAGCATAAGGCCGATCTTGTGGTGTTCGCCTATAGCGACGTTACCTATGATCAGGTCATGCATGTTTCGGCCCTGGTCGCATCTGAAGGGGCAAGGTTCGCGCTGCTCAGCGCGGAAGAGACCATGTTGGAATCAATAAAGCCGGTCATTTCGATCTGTGCGGTACGTACGGGGTGCGGGAAATCGCAAACGGCCCGCAAAGTCTTTCATATCCTGAAAGAGCAGGGGAAGAAGGCCGTGGCTGTGCGGCATCCCATGCCTTATGGCGATCTTGAGGAGCAGGTCGTTCAGAGGTTCGATTCCTACGATGATTTCGCCAAGCATAAGTGCACCATTGAAGAGCGGGAAGAATATGAGCCGCTGGTGGATGAGGGGATAGTCGTTTATGCCGGAGTAGATTATGAAAAGATACTGCGCGAAGCAGAGAAAGAGGCCGATGTTGTCATCTGGGATGGCGGGAACAACGATATGCCTTTCTATAAGCCGTATGTCAGCATAGTAGTGTTCGATCCGCATCGTGCCGGTCATGAGCTTCTCTACTATCCAAGCGAAACGAATATGCTCATGGCGGATATTGCGCTCATCAACAAGGTCGACAGCGCGACACCGGAACAGATTGAAATCGTGCGGAAGAACATCACGGCCAACAACCCTGGTGCCGAGATTGTCTTGGCAGATTCTAACATAGTAGTTGAAGAGCCTTCGCTCATTGAAGGGAAGCGCGTATTGGCGGTAGAAGATGGGCCAACAGTGACACACGGTGGCATGCCGTTTGGAGCTGCGACGCTGGCTGCGAAGCAGTATGGCGCGAGCGAAGTCGTTGATCCGCACTCCTGTGCGGTAGGCAGCATCGCGGACACACTTGAGAAGTACGGCCATGTGAAACGAGTCCTGCCCGCCATGGGTTACAGTGATAAGCAGGTCCAGGAGCTCGAAGCTACGATTAACAGTTGCGACTGTGATGTCGTGTTGTTCGGTACGCCGATAGATCTGCCGGCATTGCTCTCGATCGACAAGCCGGCTGTGCGTGTTCGTTATGCCTACAAGGACCATGAGGGCGGCAGGTCACTCAAGGATGCTCTGCTTGCACGCTTATAGGGCTTTGCCTACCGTAAGGATGGATTGTGTTTGGTGAGTTCTCGGGACTGGACTTGAATGTGCTCCATGGGATGTATGAAGCGCGCCTTCGGCGGGCAGACAGGTGCTTGGCATGCAGTGGCACCTCGTAACTTGTCCTCTTGAGCTCCGAAGTCTTGTGCGAAGCAGGAATCGGCAGAAACGGTCTGGTTGCTTCCCTTGGATGTTCAGTGTTGAGCGTTTGTTCTTCCTGGACCTGCCCGAGAGGGCAGGCTATGCCCAAAGGGATGACGGATATTCGCCGTCGGCAATGAGACCATTGACACGTTTAACTACCTTGTCGAGATCTTCAGGATACGTTATGCCGGTCCATTCGTTGTGGGTCTTGAGCACGTCCACCGTAGCTTCACCGTCGACGATCATCTTGTCAACGACCGAAGGGCAGAAGAACTCGACCTTCTCGGTGTCACCGTATTTCGCAAGAAACCGTTCAAACTCATGTTGAAGGAAGGGAAAGATCGAATGCTTGAATCCCCACATGTTCATTGAAACCAACTCGTCCCCGGTGAGCTTGCCCCATTCATCTCCCTTAACACGGAAGCGCGGGCCTTCATCGGTTTTTATGATCTCTGTACGCTCAACGAGGTGAGTGAGTTTGCCGTCACCACCTGCATAGGAGATGCCACGTGCGACAGAGCCTGAATCCGACAACGTGTTGCGCAGGATGAAGGCTACCATTGCGAACTTGGATTGGTCCGTCTTGGTGTCGTAAAGAAATCGATAAAGCAGCTCGTAAGATTCCCTGCCATAGAAATCGTCGGCATTGATCACGGCAAATGGACCATCGGCGGCGGTGTTTCTGCAGGCTAGGACTGCGTGACCCGTTCCCCAGGGTTTTTCACGCCCTTCTGGCGGCGAAAAGGGCTGTGGAACATCGGCGAGACCCTGGCGCACGTACTCGACCTCAACATGTTCGGCAATACGATCACCCATGGTGGTTCTGAAATCCTCTTCAATGGCCGCCGATATTACGAAAGTCACCTTGTCAAAACCGGCGCGGACAGCATCATAGATGGAGTAATCGATGATGAATTCGCCCGACGGTCCAATGGGTGCCATCTGCTTGATGCCCCCAAATCTTCTTCCGATCCCCGCAGCCAGTATCACGAGTGTATGTTTCATAGCGAGAGGACTATATATAAACGGGCAAATATTCGCTACAAATAATGCCTACTTTTCAAGTGGCTCGTCTCTCGACAGGTATTTCGTTCCCTGCTATTGTCTTCCGCATGTCAAAGTCAAAAGTAGCCATACTGAGGACGTCCCCGGCAACCGTGCTTGAGGATTATCACCGCCTGATGAACCTGGCGGATTACCAGGAGGCACTGCCGAAGGACAAGCAGACCTCTCTCAAGATCAATATCAGCTGGCATTTCTTCTATCCAGCTTGCTCGACAACGCCATGGCAGCTCGACGGTGTTATTCGTGCGATGAAGAAGGATGGCTATTCACCCGGCAAGATGAACGGGTGTCATAACAGGACGGTTGTCATCGATTCCTATCTTGGCGAGCGGGAAAACAAGCAGGTCAACGTCGTGAACGCTCACGGCCTGCATAACAAGCATCTCTATGAACCAGGGGTTGAATGGATCAATGTCCGGGATGCAGTAGGAGATGTCGCTGACAAATTCATGGTCCTCAACGATGTCTATCCTGACGGATTCATGATCCCGAAAGATTTTATCGGTTCGAACATCATACACCTGCCGACTGTGAAGACGCATGTATTCACGTTCACCACGGGTGCAATGAAGAATGCGTTTGGTGGTCTGCTCAATGAGAAGCGACACTGGACCCATCCAGTCATCAACGAAACACTTGTCGACCTGCTTATGATCCAGAAGAAGATCCACAGCGGATTGTTTGCCGTCATGGATGGAACATTTGCCGGTGATGGGCCAGGCCCACGTTGCATGGTGCCACATGTGAAGAACGTCATACTGGCTTCAAAAGACCAGGTTGCAATTGATGCGGTGGCCGCAAAGATTATGGGGTTCGATCCCATGAAGCGGCTCAAATTTGTGCGGCTTGCACACGAGAAGGGGTTGGGCTGTGGTGATCCGCGCGATATTGAAATAGTCGGCGATGTTGATGCCGCCAATGAGAATTGGAATTTCGTGGGACCATTCAAGAAGATGACATTTGCCAGCAAGATGCAGCATAAGATCTATTGGGGTCCGCTCAGGAAGCCACTTGAATGGTCGCTCAAGACCTTCCTTGCACCCTGGGCGTACATCGCGAGCGTGCTCTACCATGACTCCTTCTGGTATCCGACGCACCAGAAGATCGTGCACAAGCTTCTGGGCAGTGAGTGGGGCCGATTGTTCAAGAATTGGGAACAGCTGGAGATTCCAGCAGGTGATCTTGACGCGAAAGGTTGGGACAATGTCGGTGATGCGCCTGCAGAGCTGAAAGCCCAGGGCATGAAGCTCTTCATGAAATCACTCAAAGTGCTGGGCACCTGTGTTAAGGAAGCTCCTGAGTTCGCTGCGCGCAAAAGACTTCGCAAGGACAAGGACCAGTGAGGTCAGTCTGTGGCCCCGTTACTCCCCAAAACATTGTTGGGGCTAAATTATATCGAGGCCTATCTGTTTTGCCATCAAGTCGAAATCAGAATCATGATGCACGATTTGGAGCCCATGCTCAGCACAAAATGTTCCTATTAGGACATCGATTGTTTTACGAACAGTAACTCCTTTTGATTTGAGAAGTCGGTAGTTTGCTGCCGACTTCTCGGCGATACTAAATCCCACCATGTCGAACTGAGGGAGAGAGAGCAGGAGAGAAGATACCTGGCTTCGGTCACGTGGCGAGCGAATGCCTTGCATGACTTCACAATATATAAGATCGCCGATGGCTACAAGATCTCGTTCAAGACATTGATCGACTTTAGGAACGACACGAGACCTTTTCCCGTCGAGATATTCAATCCAGGCTGATGTGTCGACCATAACCATTTCAATCCCTTCTCATTTCGTTCAAGTCGCCTTCCCATCTGATCTTTCCTTTGAGCTGGCGAAGTTTATTCTGACTGTTGACTTGGACAAGCAGTCGTAATCCAGACTCTATTGCAAACCGCTTTGTGCAGCCGCTAGAGCGTAGCGCTCGCGACATCCATTATCAAGTCCCCAGAACGCTGCGGGTCAGGCGCGGCTATCAGTTGGCGCTTGCATCCGTCTTGTTATGATCATGCGGGCCGTCCACATTCACGTTCGTGCTTTTCCCGGAATCGGTCAGATCTGCAGATTTCTCTATCATTATTTCGAGCATTGTGTCGTTTGCCCGTGACATCCCGATGGAGCCGATTTGGCTCAAGTTATATATAGTATCTTCCGCTGTGCGCCCGACAAAGCCCTCGATCTGCGTGATGCCATGATCATTCAACGCCATGTGTGCGGAACGTATTGCGGAATTGGTTGAACTCGCTACTTTCAAAGCGCATCCCTCCTTGGCGCCGTCGCAAAGCATCCCACCCAGATCACTCACAAGGTTATTCACGGCTAACGTGAGTTTTGACATATTTTTTCCTGCCCGTTGATAAACGATGGCAACACTCGCACCGACGCCTGCAGCAATTGCGCACCCGCACAGAGGAGATAGATCGCCCGTGAAACACTTGATGTAGCTGTTCATCAAGTGGGACAATGCAATACTGCGGATAATGAGTCCTTCTTCTACGTTATAGTGTGTGCCAACGAGATACGGCACCAGGATCGCCACAATGCCCTGGTTTCCACTTCCCCCACTGGACATAACGGGAAGGTTGAGCCCGCCCATTCGAGCATCCGCTGCCGACGAGGTCACTACTTCACAGGAGGAGAACAGATCATTCTCTCGCTGCTTCTTTTCGATCAACTCGGAAATATAGTAACTGACCTTGTGTAACAAACGTCCTCCTTCTGCGACGCGCAGATTCATATCAATTCCACGCTTGATGTATTTGCAATCCTGGCGCTCGATATGCTCAGCCATATCAACAAGATCGGACACGCTGGTATTTTTCAATGTGGTTCTGAACTCATCACTACTGGAGCGATAATGCGCATCATTGGGGGTGAGAAATTCTTTGCCGTTGCACACCAATCTGACCAAATTGGTGTGTGAGCCTTCAATGACTGCTCTGGCAGACCCCGTTTCTGTGCGAAGACACACGTCAATGTAAAGTTGTTTCTTCGATCTGTCACAACTGATGTCTGCTTTGTGAGCGGTTATGAGTTTCCTTGCCTGTTCAAGGATATCCTTGGTAACACAACTCATTATTTCCATCTTCAGCTCAGGGCGCTTAATGAGTGCCCCAAGAACACCCGCTATCAGGTTCCCCCTTTGATTTCCGGTATTGGGAATGGTTACGGCGAAACCGTTCTTGTACACCCCCGGGTCGACCGATATGTGTACTTCGCAAATCTTGCCATCAAGCTTCTGCCCGGCGACGCTGGCAGCGTAGGCAGTAGCAATCGGCTCAGTGCAGCCAAGCGCCGGGAATACATCCTGCTTAAGAACTTCGCTAAGAATGTTCACTTCGCATTTTCCTCAAATCATAAACGATCAAGATCACTTGCAAGGAATAGCGCGGCGCGCTATTCCTTGTCGAGTGCATCTTCTGGTTGGGCAATCTTATCTTTCATCTGTGATCCGTATTGTCGGTTAATGAATTCACCCATGAGGGGCACAGCAAAAGAGTACTTGCCGTGTCGGTTTTTGAATACAAGCCCAGAATTGCTCAAGGACACAAGCATTTGATTGGCGTGACTGCTGGAAAACGCTTTTTCGAGCAGACTCTTCGAGAGTTCGACAACTTCTTGAACTGTGAATTCGCTGTCACAGTTCTCAAGATTTGCTATCACACGAAGGAGTTCACGTTGTCGGTCGGTTGCTCTCGACCATCTTCCTGCGAAGAAATCAGTGTCAAGCTTGGCGAGGATGGTAGCAATAGGGACGCTTGCCTCTTCGCCAGCAGAGAATTTCTGTAGGAAGATATCGTATACCTCACGGCAAATGAATTGAACGAAATATGGATATCCTGCCGAGACCTCGGATATCGTCTGCACAGAATCGGGTTTGAAGGTGACAGGGCTCTTGTGTTTCTGTATCGGCTTGAGAATGGCATCTTCGCTTTCTGATTGCGTGAGTCGATCTAGGAAAACTACCCGAAACATACGTTCGGCGAATGTTCGTGCGTCGACGAGTTTCGGAAAGAGGGTAGGCAGTCCCGTGAGAACCAGCATGAACGGGATTCCTTTCTTTTGGATGGACTGAAAAGTATCCAAGAGGAGAGACAGAGGGAACTGATCCTTCTGCGCATGATCCGAGAGGTTCTGTGCCTCGTCATATGCAAACACCAATCCGTGTGTCGGTTGGTGTTGGAGAAATGACCAAACGTACTCGAGAACGGCTTTCAATTTATCTGAAATCAGGCCGGGGGTCGCATTGAAGAACTGTGTCAGGTGGTCATAGTCCAGGGTCACTGGCTTATCGCCAGCTTGGTTGCCAAAGCCTATGTCTGTTGTTTCAGTTCCTGTGACGACGGATGATGATACGGCTGACAGGTCAGCCAAAAGGCGAATTGCTATGTTGGCCTCGGTGAGGCTGCTTGATTCGGACAAATCGGCACCGACCCACCGCCAATCTTTTGCGATGGCGATGGGTTTGAACGTGTCGAGAAGTACAGTCTTGCCAACTCCTCTGAGGCCTGTAAGCACCATGTTTTCCAAGATGGCCTCTTGTTTCAAAAGGCGTTTGAACTCTGCTGTTTCCTTTTGTCGGCCTGCGAGATAAGGGGGCATGTGTCCTGCCCCGGGGCGGTAAGGGTTGAGAAAAGTTTTTTGATGTGATGTCATGTTTGTCTCTCTAGACTGGGTCATTGCACACGGTCTTAATTTAGTGATATGACTAAATTAAGGCACATGGCGTTTGCTGTCAATGCTTTTTCTAAGTTTCTTTTCATGCCCAACGCTGCGATGGTAAGCCAACCGATCGCATTGATGATCCACCCCACGCCCCAGGACACATGTCCGGCGATCAGGCGAGCAGTCACTATGAAGCAGATCCCGCCGAGAACGGCAAGTATGCCACAACCGATTGCTTTACTGTCACTTTTCATCATCCCTGAGCCCAACGCCTCAGATCATGCGCTCCCGTTGGCGCGGCCGCGCGCCAATGGGAGTCGTCATGGAGCTGGTTGTTGGGTGCGCCTAGGTCTATGTTCTCCTATCTCATCTCCCGTGCCTGGTTTGCCATCTGGTCCAAGGGAGTAGAAGTGGTATCTGTACTTGCCCCTTCTCTGATACCGGAAATCGTTACCCCATTGATCCTGCCAAATATCGGGGGGCTGTTCGGGGGGAGCGTAGCCACCAAGCGCAATCCGGAGTGCTTGGGTGGGGTATTCGCCCTGCGCGATTCGGTACTCCTCCAAGGCACAGGACAAGTACTCCAAATGGACGATAGTCGTGTAGTCACGGTGCCCGCTGCGTTGGTTTGCGACAACGGCAAGACCAATCGCGACCGCTAAGGCCACCCCGAGAACTAGAAACATTGTCCGGAGTTTCATTCGTTGGGTGCCTCTTCAGGATTGATTCTAAAGCTCAGCCAGCTTCTTCTCTGCGAGTTGTTTCGCCTGCTCGGATGAATCGGCAGTGAAGGTGGCAATTGCATCACCTCGAACTGGCATCGAAACGTTGACCGTTCCGCCAGGGTAACGATTCAGTGTGCATTGCCATTGTCCGTCAGCCTGACGTTCACCGACCAGTTCAAACTCCTGCCGACCCGGCGGACAGGCGAACTCGAATTTGTTCTCATCATCCAGCTTTGTCTCGCACCATTCTCTCATGACGTGTTTTCTTTGCATTTTGTTGTTAGAGATTCTCCACTATATATCTTCTACCCAGCCAATTCTTCCATTCATCAAATTCTGGTGATCCTTGAATTGCTGAAATGAATTCCTCGAATGTGCATCCAATCAAATATGATTGTACTTCATTTTTCAGTTGGGAAATGTATTCAGGAATTACATGATGAAAATGGTTGTTCCCATCAGGAAACAGGGTGATGGAGTAAAACTCATCAACATCACCCACTTGGATCATTTTTAACCCGAGAAGATGATTTCTCCAAACTTGACGAAATTCATCCACCCCAAGCATTTCATCATCTGGGTTTTGGAAAAATCCAGATGCTCTTGCGGTTTTCCAGTACAAAGAATCATGGTTGTCCACATTGGTTGATTCTGTTTTCCCGATTGGATAATCCTGCTCGGTATATTTTACTTCAATTCCGATTCCGCAGGTTTGTCCACTCTCCACTAGGACTTGTAT
>JAUXFM010000178.1 GCA_030622955.1 Lentisphaerales bacterium | reverse complement strand
GGCACCTTGAGAAGGTTTACTATGAAGAAGAAGGCAACATGTGTGGCAGCTAAGTTCATCTTATCGAGCTTGCGTGGGAGTAGATACATGCGGAGGACGGAACCTGCCGCATGTGCAAGCGTTGATGCGATGCCGCAGGCGATACCACAGAACCCCACGGTAATAAGGCCTGGCTTGTGATCGGGATTATCCATGCGCTTCAACACCCATTTCTGCGTGGCACGTTGTGCGATGAACAGTATTCCGATTATGCCAATGCATAGCTTGAGCCACTCATCGGGTACCCGATCCGCTGAAATGAAGAATATGCTGCCGATAACAATGCCAACAACGGCGCCGGGAACAAGTGGCAGGATCATTCGCCACAGCACTTTCTTCCTGTAGAAGAACATGGCTGTCATATCCATGACGCAGAGGAGTGGGAGTATGAAAGCTACTGCCGCCTTGGCGGGTTCCGTCTCACCCGGCCATATGAGGACGAGCAGGGGCAGGGCGATGGGGCCCACAGGGAATCCGCCCTTGCTCATCCCGAGCATGAAGATAGACAGCGCTATCCATGCCAATTGCAGTGGCGGGTATTGATCCATGGTTGATGAATCATGCTTCAGCGCGGCTCGATTGCAAAGATTTCTTTTTCCGAAAGGAACCACGACGAGTTCACGAGAACCGGGAAGCCGCCCAGGACATATTGTTCGCAGGCGACATGGCGTTCCGATTGCTTTGGCGCAGCGGCGCAGTCTCCGATCCGGCGAACCTGATCGAGGCATAAACAAAAGGTCTCACGCACTCGCATTTGTTGTTCGACTATGGGGAATAGGTTTCAGATTCGTGGCGAATTCCCGTAGGTTATTCATTGGTTCCATAGGTCTCATGTGCCCCATTCAGAGCTGCCCTAAAACCTTCAGGTATGGAAAGTTCTTTGAATGGGCCGCACCGATGTGTAGAATTGCCGCGTTATCAACTACAAGAGTGAGAGTCTATAGTCATATGGATAAAACGTTTGTATTGGACACCAATGTCCTGCTGCATAATGCAGAATGCGTTGAGAGCTTCGAAGATAATACCGTAGTAGTGCCAATGGCGGTAATCGAGGAGCTGGACAAATTCAAGATCCACAATGATGAACTGGGGCGCAATGCCCGACAGGTCATACGACGTCTGGATGCGGTGAGATCGGAAGGCAGCCTGCGCGATGGGGTTCCGTTACCTAATGGCGGTACGCTGAGAATAATGACCAGGACTGAGCAGATGGTCAGTCCTGGCCTGAAGGAGAGCAGTCCGGATAACAGGATACTTGCCCTTGCATATTTCCTGCACAAACAGGGCGACAACGTCGTATTCGTTAGCAAGGACATCAATGCGCGCCTGAAGGCTGATGCATTGGGCATTACTGCCACCGATTTCCAGAAGCAGAAGGTGAACTTTGACGAACTGACCTCGGGTTACGGTGAGACTGTTATGTCAGCCGAGAAGATCGGGGCATTTGGCAAGTCCGAAATCTTTGAGGCGGAAGGGCTCGGCGATTATCCGAACCAGTTTCTTCTGCTCAAGAGAGACCGGGAGAACGGGAAGAACAGCGTGTTGGCGCGGGTGGTGGAGCCTGGCATTCTCAAGCATCTCTCCAAGCAGCATGACAAGGTATGGAACATTCGAGCGAGGAACAAGGAGCAGCGCATGGCACTTGAGCTGCTGATGGACCCTACCGTACAGATAGTAACTCTTGTCGGTAAAGCGGGTACAGGTAAGACTCTGCTGGCTCTGGCTGCAGGACTGGAAGCTACGCTGCGTCAACATCAGTACGACCGCATACTTGTTTCGCGTCCTATCATCCCGCTGGGGAAAGACATCGGTTATCTGCCGGGCGACAAGGAGGAAAAGCTCTCGCATTGGATGCAGCCAATATTTGACAATCTGACATATCTTCTTCGCGAGGACACAAGCGGCAGTTCCAAGACCAGGAGCAAGAAGACAGTCCAGGACAGGATGACCAAGCTGCTGAACGATAACATTGTGAGCCTCGAGGCGTTGACCTACATCAGGGGCCGCTCGATTCCTCGCCAGTACGTTATAATCGATGAAGCTCAGAATTTGACCCCTCACGAGGTCAAGACGATCGTGAGCAGAGCTGGAGAAGCGACCAAGATGGTGCTTACCGGCGATCCTTACCAGATAGACAATCCGTATCTTGACGCGTCCAGTAATGGCCTCACCTATGCAGCTGAGCATCTGAAAGGACACGCCATTCACGGTCATGTGACGCTGAAGACGAGTGAGCGCAGTGAGCTTGCAGCCATAGCAGCAGAGTATCTGTAGTCAGAAGAGATCTATGACAAGCGCCACCATCAGATTGGCCGCAGGCGTGATCCTGCTGCTCGCATCAGTTGCGGAACTGCATTCTGCACCGGAGACTATCTATGCTCGGAAGCCACGCTGGTGGGATCAGACCCGCATGAATTTCTCGGAGACGGCTCGCGCCGCGGGCAGGCATAATGCTCTCTGGCATGAGCTTGCCAAGGACAACCCCCTGCCGGGTCATGAGCTGGAAGGATGGCAGGTGCTGGGGCCCTTTGGGGCACCGAAAGGTGAGGACGCCTTTGAATACATGTTTCCCCCGGAGCAGAAGCTCGAGCTCAAAGATCATAAGGGGCAGAAGAACAAGAAGATCAAGTGGCAGGAGTTCAAGAAAGGGACGAAACTGCCTATTCGCAGGAAAGTACGGGATGCTGTCTTCTATCTTTACAAGGAGTTGAACGTCAAGCAGCCTCAGAGCGGCTACCTGACAATCACGGGGCAGGACAAGGTGAAGCTGTGGATTGACGGACAGCCCATGATGACCCATATCAACGGTGAGCGGGTCAACAGCGTCAAGTTCTACAACCTGAAGCGGGGCAAGCACAAATTCCTGGTGAAAATCTACAAGCGTAGTGGTGATGTCTATTTCCGACTGCATTGGGGGTCCACACACCCACATAGACTTGAAGCGAAGATGCGGTCACTTGTCTGCTCAAGATACATGGATAACAAGAAAGACTGCGTGCATTATGCGCAGTATCTGCTCCAGCTCTACACAATGATGGGCGATCGTGATAACGCTCTCTTCTGGGCAAACTGGATAGCCACGAGCGGCGTCGATCCAAGGCTTGATCGATTCAGGTCCATGTTGGATCCGTTGGGCCACGAGGATTACGATGGCATATACATGGAAGTCATGGGCATTGGATATCGGAAATGCAAGGAATCCCGTTCCAAGGCCTTGTTTGCACAACGGGCAATGGATAGGTTGCTCCGTCACGAAAACTGGCAGTCTGCGGTCGAGTTCGCTGAGAAATATCGAATCGAGGTGTCGAGAGATCAAATGGTGCGCATCCTGAATGTGGATAGTGAGAGTACCGGCAAGGTCGGGGCCTGGATGAAGCGTTCTTTTCTCAGAACGAAGAACACAAAAAGCATCTCGACGACGGTGACTGAAGTCCTGAAGCGATTGCAACCTGATGACCGGGCGGCGTTCGCCGGGATTCTCAAGGAATCTTTCGACGAGTCTATCACGAGTGAAAGGAAGCAGGCGATTGCTGCGGGATATGTG
>JAUXFM010000148.1 GCA_030622955.1 Lentisphaerales bacterium | reverse complement strand
TGTCTTCCTAAGACCGCTTGGCCTCCGACTTCTTCAGCCTTGAGCAATCTCTGGACGGCACTGCAATAGGACCGGGCGTTAATGCTGCTGCGTTGTATCATGCAGAAGAAGGTGCCATCAGATTTATAGAACGCCATGATCGGGGCCTTGGTCGCGTTGATGACAAGATTCTTCGCTTTGTCGACTTTACTCACGTCGATTTTCTTGAGTTTCACATAGCGTGAATAGATGCAGGACTGCTTATTCTTGTTGGGGTCGAAAATCTCCCCGATCTTGATGCTTGCAGTCGCCGCTGCTGTAGGTTTGGGCGCTACTGTCTTCTTGCTCGCTGAAATGCCTTTGCTGGTATATTCCTTAATCGCGTTCTCTGCGGTGTAGAATACCACGGTTGGCTTAGTGCTTTTTCGCTCACGCAGAGAGGCGAGAAAGCCTTTGACGCTATTAGAGGCGAGTTCACCGGTTCCTTTTGATTTCAAGGCGCCTGTAGTTAATTTTACGCCGAGCAGTTTGTTGACTGCATTCTCGGCTGCCGCTATATCCGGCTCCACGGCCCGTGAAGCCTCATCCGGACATCAGCCAGCTCCGCATGACGGACGGACTGTTGCGACTACGGCAACAGCCGCGAGAGCGAGGAACAGTGCTTTCGAGCGATTTCTCATAGGCCTATCTCCTGTGTGGTTGCTGATATATCTTTAGATCTTCGCCTATTGCGCCGCGAAGGTAAAGATATAATTATTGTAAAAGGCCTTTGGCTATTAGCCATTGCTATTCAGAAGGCACCACTTGACCGTGAACCCCGGTCATTTCTCGGTCATATTCCATACGCCATCCCAGTCGCTGGGCGGATGGGCTTTTAAGAATTCGCAGCGTGCGGCGTAAGCTCTCGCGGCCGCATCATCGCAGGACAATGCAATGAAACCCGAATGCGCCTGCTCGAATCGTCCTGCGTAGTAATCTGCGAGCGATATCTGAAATGCCTTGAGAGAAGATGCACGTTCAGCGTGCTGTTCAGGGAGCATGGGTTCGTAGATTGTTACGGGTTCCTGTCTGCCGACAACCCGGACGCGCGACAACTCTCTCGCCGGAAACTCATTTCCGATGAGTGAGTATGTGAATTCCGAAATGATGACCGCTGTGCCGAACTGCTTGTTCACACCTTCAAGTCGTGATGCAAGATTGCCTGCGTCGCCCAGGAAAGTGTATCTGAATTGGTGGTGAGAACCCATGTTGCCTACAACAACGGGCCCACTGTTAATGCCGGTTCTTGCAACGATATCGTGTCCACATCGGGCCCTGAATAGCGGGCGCAGCTCGGCCAGCTTCTGTTCGCAGCGCAGGGCGGCACAGCAGGCTCTTATGGCATGATCCGGAACATCCATTGGCGCGTTCCAGAACGCGATTATGGCATCGCCCTGGTACTTGTCGAGGGTTGCGCCCTCCGAGAGGATAATATCGGTCATGGCGGTAAGGTAATCGGTGATCAGGGATGTCAACTGCTCCGGCGGAAGCTGTTCTGATATGTGGGTGAAGCCACGGATGTCAGAGAAAAGGATGGTGAGTTCGCGGGATTGTCCGCCCAGCGTTAGTTTGGCCGGATCCTGTAGCATTTGATCTATCAGATGGGGGCTGAGGTAATGAGTGAACGCGTTCTTGATGAATCTCTTCTGACGTCCTTCAACGGCATAGTTGGCGACGAGTCCACCAGCAAGAGCCAGTCCTGAAGCGACCTGCATTATTATCATGCGAAGCCAGTAGCCTTGTTGATAGGCCAGAAAGGATGCGACGAATGGAAGAGGGGATATGAGAAGAATAGCGAGTACTAGATGCTTCGAATTGCCAGCACATCTGGTGGCCAGGGCGCTGGCAAGAGCAAAGAATAGAGTGAGCACTATGAGACAGCCCATCGGCGGCATCCTGACAAAACTATTGGACAGAAGATTGTCCAGTACCGTGGCATGAATCTCAACTCCTGGATAACCGCTGCTTATCGGTGTCGCATGTAAGTCCGGTAGGTCGGGAGCCGATGTCCCGATAAAGACATAGCAATCCTTGAAGAGTTCGGGAGTGACCACTGGTTTCGCCCCCTGCCTGATCCTGAGTTCGGATTGGATCACTGCATCGGCACTGATTGCTTCATGGGTTTGCGAGCGACCCACAAAGCGGAGTATTGCGCTTCCCCTGGCATCCATGGGGATCATATATGGCCCAATGTGCAATGTGCCGTTTCTGACAGACAATTTAGCGTCCGGATTTGCTGACATGAATGCAGCCATTCCCAGAGAGGGAATAACTTCACCATCGAAAATATAGAAAGGCAGTATGCGGCGGATGATTCCGCCTGGGTCGGGTATCATGGATACGGAAGCAAGCAGTGCGGCATTAGTGGCAACGTCAAGGATCGGGAAGGAAGCGTGGTGGGTCAGCACATGATCATTGTTGGAAGATTCGAGAAACTCATCGAGCCTCTCTATTGCGATATTGGGACGGGGCACTTCGGCGGGCCATTTTGTGCGATTGCCCGATTTCTGGCTGGGCATGAAGCCCTGGACATAGTTGCTGGCTGCAGCAACAGCTCTGCCGAATTCACGGTCTTCATCGGGGCGGTCACTGTCTCGCTCAGTGAATGTGATGTCGAATGCGACGGCTCTTGCACCGGCTCGTCGACAGAACTCGAGTATAGGCGCATAGACAGATCGAGGCCAGGGCCAGTCACAGCCGTTAACATTCTCCATCCAGTCGAGACTGTCCTGGTCGATGATGATCAGCTTAATTTTGTCGGTAGCTGCACTTTTCCTTGCGAGCGATCTGGCAAGGAAGTCTGAACTCACGGATTCCAAACCGGTCAACAAGCCTGTAAGATGCAGGGATAAGGCAATGCTCGCAGCAGCAAGCCCTATCACGATGCCCTGTTTAAGCTTTATTGACATGCAGCTTGAGCTAGATGCCGCGCATCGCCTGTTCGAAACGGGTTTGCCGGGCTTTTGACAGGGGGGGCTTCTTGGTGTGAATGTGCTTCTTCACCTCTGCGATCCTCTTTTCTGGCGACGGATGCGTGGTGGCGAAGTCCGACGCATCGGGCTTAAGTCGTTCATTCATTTGCTCGAGCATGCGGACAATGGCGCTGGAATCGTAGCCCAATCTCGCGGTGATCTCCACAGCGGCTTTATCTGCCTGGTGCTCGGACTTGTGGTCGTAGCCCTTCTTCACCATCTTCTTGGTGATATCACTGACACAGCCTTCAAAGGTATCCGTGAGCTGGCCGACCTGTTCATGCGTGAGGTTCCTGGCTGTCTCGGCCAGAAGCGTCAACCCGGCCTTTGTCCATCTCCCGGAACTGATGGATTTCATGCCGTGGTTGAGTTGGATGTGTCCTATCTCGTGGGCAAGGACGGCAGCAAGTTCGTCTTCTGTCTTGCAGCACCGCAGCAAGCCGCGAGATACAAGCACGAATCCCCCAGGCGCGGCGAAGGCGTTGATGTCATCAGTGTCGAGAATGATGAAGTGGTAGCCACCATACGTTTCGGGCTTGTCCGAGAAGAGCGTCAGTATCTGGCCCAACTCATTCACATACTGAGTCGCTTTCGGGTTATTGCAGGGCTTTGTATCATGAAGGATCGTGGCCGATACGGTTCTACCAATGTAGTATTCGTTCTTGGGCGTGATACTCTTCAGTGCCTCATTGAGGCTGACGGCAACTTTGGCCGTGGAGTTGGCTGCTTTTGCGGCAGTTGGTGAGATCAGCCCTGTGCTTACTCCAATGCCGGTGCCGATCTCAGTTATTTTTTGCATGGTTGCACATCCGGTGAGCACTGTGGCTAGCGCAAGACAGGTTATTGCAATAGAGAAGCTCTTCATTGTCGGGCTCCTTTCGGGGCGCCCAGATTGCCAGTCTTCATGAAAACCTTGATCTTCGTTGTGTCTACAGTGAGTGCCTCCATCTTGTCGACCGGCGAGAAGTTGATGTCGGCGTTGCGGCTCTTGAATTCCTTCTCGACCTGTTCATTGAATCCTTTTGATGTCGCAGCGACCTCTTCCGTGGTGGCGATGGAATCTACATCACTGTCGCCAGCCGTCATCTCGAGCTTCTTCTTGGAGAGTGCGGAGGAGTTCATCCAGCCGGCGAGATTCTTCTCAGGCGCCTTGATCTTGCGCCATGAGTTCTGCTCTTCAAAGACCTGTACAGGTTCGGTATAGGTCATGTGCCCAAGCACTTTGCCCTCGAGATATGAGGGTTTGGATCTCACAGCAGTTTTCTTGACCTGCACCGAGAAAACTTTGCCCTTCCTTGCGGCGATCGCCACTGATGCAATGGCGAGCAGCAGGATGCATAACAGTAGTAGTTTCTTCATAGTGTCCTCCTTGCGGCTGTGACGACATGCATGATAGTCGATCGGGGGGGGGGAGTGAAACCAAATATTCGGGTCTGTGATCGCTAAATGTGGTGCATTTGGGGCTGGCACTGGGGCTATTTCTTCAGTATTCCAAGAATAGCATCGGCAAATCTGGTGCCGAGCTGCCCTTGTTTCTGTCCCTAACGCCAGCAGCAATCGTGAACTGGGCGATGACGCTATGAATTCTTCCGCCACCCGAGCCTTTTGCAAAACTATCCGGCGAGCCGATCAAACGAATAACAAAGAATAAGGGTCTAAACAATCAACAATAAGGATTGACGTCCAAGAAGAAAATAGGATTTCCCTCGATTTAATAGTTAAGGAAGAATGAAGCGAGTAATCTTGTTATGTGGGATTGCTCGTTTATTGTTTTTCAGCAACCCATTCACCCCTGCAAATCAATCACTTGCGAAGAATCACTGCTCAAAACCGGGGATAGTCCTGTCTCATTGTCCCTTGATCTGTTGAAAAAACAGGAGTATTCTTTCTCTATAGTTAATGGGGGCGTAATGCATACCAAACGAAAGCTATCGATTTCTTCAATTGCAGTGCCTGATTTGTATTGCTGCGGTTATTCATTCCGGCCTTGCCGCTCCCGTAACGAACTACTGCTGCCTGGATAAGGTGGATCAATGCAGTATAACACTGTGCGCAATTGGATTATCCGGTGATCCTGTGGTCAGAAAAGAATGCAAGCTGCCGAAGTATTTATCCGCGTGGAATAT
>JAUXFM010000120.1 GCA_030622955.1 Lentisphaerales bacterium | reverse complement strand
TGAATCCGCCCAGGTTTAGTCATCTGCCCCCCGTCGCTAATCTTGTATTCATCAGCTACTACGAGTCTTCCGTCCATGCTGAGTATTGGCTCCATACTAGCACGGCATACTGAATCATCAATTCTCAGTCGTTTCGAGGTCTTTCCGGTGTCAAGATCATACGAAAACAGATTATATCCTCTTGATCCCGCAGGCTTGTTGGTCGGGCTGCTGCTCAACAGACCTCGCCCTGCCTTAATATCCCAAAGATGAATATTGTCTGCTATATCCCACAAGGAAGATATTTGCTTTTCTTCTTTGCGACTGACAGTATTGAATACTCTCAGATAAACGTTCTTTTCTTTGTCCGCATCATCAACAAATAGCCGGTCCCCGCTTTCCGAAATCCACAATGACGAGCAGCACTCCACTGTAAACTCAGGCAACAATGCCATCTTGGTAAAGCTCTTTGCCTCAACCTCCGCAATCAGATCTTGATACGTATCAAAATCGGAGCAGTAAACAAAGTACTGATCTCTGACAGGGCTGACTACCACAACAGGAACGCTCATAAAGGGTATCTTTATCGGCAATGTCCCCAGCTTCTTGAGTTGCTTTGCGTCAAACACCTGAATCCGATATTCGTCTCTATCACGCGTGCCTCCGGCTTTGAAATACCGCACCATAAACAATCGTCCCCGCCGTGGGTCAGCATATACTTCCTCGACAAAGTTATACTCAGGACAACTTTCGAAAGGGAGTTGTTTCTGTTGCAGGACTTCACCGGTTATCGGGTTCAGCAGCGCGGCTTTCCCTAGTCGGCTAAGAACAATCACCCTCTCTTCTTTTGGACGATTATCTACAAACAACACTATGCAGAGGACGGTCAGTACGCCCATTAGGATCACTCCAAGCACCAGCTTCCATCTTCTGCGCATTTTTCTTTGCCCTTTCGGTCAAGACTTCGGGAACACTATTGCCATGCTCCCGACTGTTCGGCTGCCAAACAGCCCTTTGCATAGCCTGAAGGGCTATAAACCCATGTCCATGTCTTTGTCTTCGGATCGCTGAGAACAGCTTTTTTAATCGCCTTTCCAGAGTTATATCTATTATAGAGATCTACACGTAATTGCTCGGCCGTGGGTGGCGCTATTGTGCCTTTTGCGTTTTTAACTTTCTTGATTTGTCCCGCTATACTCGCGTTTTGCTCAACCTCTTTCGTGAGCAAAATTTCATACGCATTTACGATGTTCGTCTTCCAGTTCCATGCCTCCAGGTATTCAGCACCGTTGATCTGCATAATCCCGTAGTCCTTACTATCAGACCTCAAAGGGAACCCGTCTTCATCAAACTGTACGTAGCCTCCCAAGCCCCTGTTTTCATAGTAGGCAATAACCTTCATCATTGTCCTGTATTGTGCATCCGCTTCTGGGTCGATATAGCTTTGTATAGCCGCCTTGCTGGGTGCGGTCCCTTCATCTTGAAGGTGACCTCTTTCGTAAGGGGGATGTCTTCCCCCCCCCACTCTCACAGTAGCTGAGACTTGAACCGTCCAGTCGCCTCCTTTGACAGGCGTTACGGGGATCGCATTATTCCATTGCCGCCTTTTACCGTTTTCTCACCACTGTCAGATCGTTTAGCTGACCATCCCTTCCCATATTCATACTTCCACTTCCATGTGAAATCAGTCGTGGCCGTTGGGTCAGGATCGACGCCAACAATTTTTGCTTGCCAATTCTGGATAGGATTCTTTGGGTCAAGCGTGATGAGCTGATCATCTTCAGTGGGTGATACTATAATAATGTTAGGTTCCTGTACTACCGTAACCTCTTTCGTATCCTTCTTTGTTTTCTGGCCGTAGTCTGTCTTGAAAGTCAGCGTCAGCTCGATCTCATACGTGCCCGCCTTTTCGAACGCATGTTGAGGATTGGCTGCGGTGGATACAGGCGAGCCGTCATCGAAATCCCACGAGTAGGACACTATCTTCTTGGCTTTCGCCGGGACCACAGTGCTTGTGAATTGTATCCTATCCCCGGTCGCAGGCTTGTCAGGCGTCACCGAACCAATGTTCCCGTCAACAACCAGCACATACGCGGGCGTGTGAAGATGGACCAAACCTTTCTGGCCCACCTCCCGTGCTTTCAACGCCACTTTGAAGTCGCCGGCAGTTGTGAAAGGTGGAGATGTCCAGATTGGGTTCTGGTACTGCGGTTCAGGGGTCTTATAGACCTCTCTGTTATTGATAAGCCAAGTATAGCTCAGCGGCCGGTCTATCTTCCCTCTGAACGTCCAGGGACCTAGGTTCTTGTTCCCGGCGAAGGCAAAACACTCAGACCTGAATGTTTCGCTCTGCCCCACAAGGCGCAAGCTCTTCTGAGGCTTTACAGGGGGAGGCTTTGCAGAAGTCGCCTCTATGGTTTGCATGGACACCCGTTGCGATGTATCGAGGGAGACTATTTGAAGAGGACCTAACACTAGGTGCCCTCTGTCAACAGTGACGTTGGACTTGTTAAATACCTTTCCTATTCGCGCCGTAATCTCACCGTGGACTGTTTCTTTGTCAGCCGGCGTGTCGTCCACAGCCGTAAAAAGACCCGATGCATCAATGGTCCCAATCTCAGATGAAGCGCTCCAATAGGGTCTGAGGAGAAACGGCCCTATGTCGTCAGCCGTTTTCTTTTCGCCATCCGGCCCGTTGTTCCACCCTTCCGCGGTAAACTGTTGTTTATCACCGATCAGAATGTCGATCTTATCAGGTTCTACAACTATATAGTCCAACCCCAGAACGATCGTTTCAGCTACCAGTATGTCCGGCCCCAAGGTGGCCGTGACAGTCTTGTAGTCGGTGTCATTTGCGGACAATTCGTCAAATGTTGCTTTGATTCTGCCGGTGACTGTATCGTATGGCGTAACAATCGTCGAACCGCTTACTGTGACGGATACCAGCTCATAGTGACCCGCAGGATCGGTTTCTATCTGAAACTCTGTTTCCGCCCCGAGGCAGACAGTCTGTGAAGCAGGAGTGATGGATTCTAATTCGACCAGCCTTGGCCTGGCCATGAATATCTCCCCGTCATGGCCGTCATAGTGATACCACACCACTTGCCCGTTGTGTATGCGGACCTCTGACTCCCAACGATCATCGTCCGTTAACTGGACGACTTGGCTGCCATTGTAGACGAAGATTTCTGCCTTACCACCGCGCGTGCCATGCCACGCCACTTGACCGTTATGGACGACGGGACTGTAATTGGACCAGTGCTCATTGCCCGCCAACTGTACGACCTGAACACCGTCATACATGAGTATCTTGCCGCTGTCGGACCATACCACTTGGCCGCTGTCAAGATTGGGATGGTCGTAGGGAGTAGCACCGGGTGGCGTCAGAAGGTTGACTGTTGCCCCGTCATAGAAGAGCACCTTGTTGCCACTTAGCCAAACAGCTTGGCCTTCATTTACTCGCGGTTCAGAGAACGGTGATGCCTGATCGCTGATCTCTATCGTCTGCGTGCCGTCATACAGCCAAATTCTGTTGTCACCGAATGCCCTGCTGTGCAGCCATGCTATCTTGCCGTCATGAATACGAGGACGTCGGTCATCGTAGTCGTTGTCCGTGATCTGCGACACTTGATTTCCGTCATACAGAAAGATCTCCGCATCGGTGGGACGCCAGGGGTCCCATTCAGGATTCCCTTGCCACACCACTTGTCCGCTGTGGATATGCGGAGCTCCGTCAGGCCACTCGTTGTCCGTGAGCTGGATGATATTGGTGCCGTCATACAACAGAAACACCTCGTGATAGGCGTCTCGCGCCACCCATGTGATCTGGCCCTCATGTATTTGCGGCTCTGAGTACCAATCTGCTTGGTATCCTTCCAGTATGACCGTGTGGGTCTGCTCACCGTCAAAGAACTTGATTGCGCCGAGGTCGGCACAGAACCATACGACTTTGCCGTCATGTATCTCCGGTGCCCAGTCAAAGTATGCGTCGTCCGTGAGTCGTAGAATCTCATAGCCCTCGGCCAGCTCCGGAATCGTGTCGGTAGTCTCGACCTGGTTGACAGGAGGGGACCCGTCTGCTGGGTTATTGTCTCGCAGCTCCTCTGGCGTAACCCCCGGCGGAAGACTGTCCAGTTCCGCTCCTACATCCGCCAAGGCAATCATGATTCCGGCCGCCGCGGCAATCAAGCCAGCGACACTTACATATCTGGGACCGAGCATGGAATGCATGATGAGTCCTCCGCGTTAATTCCAGTTACACACGCTGAGTACTGTAGAAAGACGATTTGCAGAGCTAGTGCCGTTGGGCACGGTATCAAACGAAAATCGGTTTGATTCGTGTTCTTTGGACTGATGAACTGATAAGAGATTGCTTTTCGGGCGGTGAGGGAACTCACCGGTTTGAAGTGCATAAAGAACAGCCTTCATTTTAGAAACACTATCAGAACAGGGTTGGGATGTCAAGATTCGGAGCAGTTCCGTCCATGTCTCCCAGCCTGGCGCCTATCTCTCTGCAACCCTGTACTGTAAAAACATTTATCCGCCCTGATTTCATTGGCAAAACATGCTGTCTCGCATAGCATCACAATCCCTGCAAGATTATCACAACAGGAAGGTGTCGCCATGGAAATCTGCATCAGGGTTAGCGCAGCTCATTTCACAGGGGCACTGTGCCTATGGCTCGTGATTCCGCCTCTGTTTTCTTGATTTCAGCCTTGTGTAGCTGCGGTTTCGGCACAGATACATAATATTGCACTACAGGCAGCTATCACTGTTGGACTATTCGGGCGACCACTCAACAATCCTACATTCCACGTCGTGCTTCTCCAGCAACGACGCAACTTGCGCCTTATCAAGGAATGCTATCACCATGCCCATGTTACAATCAGACGAAAGTTTTCGCGGTACAGGGAGCATCCTGATCTCGAATCCGGCGTTCTTGGCAAGACGCGCTGAACAAGTGGCGTCATAAGTCGATTCGAATATCACAACGCATTGCCTTCTTTCAGCCACCTCACATCTCCTCGAGCTTCTGGAGGAAATACTCAACCTCTTCGATCATACTGTGGTGCCCGACACTGACACGAAGGGTGCCATCCGGAAAAGTCCCAATGGCCTTGTGAGCTGCCGGTGAGCACTGGAGCCCTACCCTGGCAATGATCCCATGCCGATGCTGAAGGTGATCTGCAACCTCAGCGATATCCCTGGACGCCATGGTGAAAGAGAAAACACCAACATTGTCCGCCATACTCGATGGACCATGCAGCGTGACACCATCTATCCCACGCAAACCATCAAGCATGATATTACCCAACTCGATAATCCCCGCCCGGATTGCCTGCACAGTAACGGTCCCAATATAGTCCAGGGCGGCCGAAAGCCCTGCAAGCCCAGGTGTGTTAGGCGTCCCACTCTCGTACCTGTCAGGAACAGAGCCCGGCTGTTTCTCACTTGCAGAGTTGCTTCCCGTCCCACCATGCTTCAACGGTTTCGGATCAACGCCCTTCCTGATATAGAGCCCGCCCACTCCCTGCGGCCCCATGAGCCCTTTGTGCCCGCTGAAAGCGAGCATATCAATTGGAACTGTTCCCAGATCCAGGGGAAGGCAGCCCGCCGTTTGTGCTGCATCAACAAGTAATGGAACCCCTTTTCGTCTACAGAGCTCGGCACAATCCTCAACCGGCTGGATCGTACCGGTCACATTCGAAGCATGGGGCATCACAACAAGCCTGGTCTTGCCAGTGAGCAACGATTCGAGGTCGGACATATCAGTTCTGCCTTCAGAATCGACCTTTGCTCTCGAAACTGCAATGCCACGCTCCTGTATCAATGCAGACAACGGCCGCATGACCGAATTATGTTCCAGCGAAGTGATCACGACGTGATCAGCAGGTTGCAGTATGCCCTTGATTGCCAGGTTCAGACCTTCAGTGCAGCTCCCGCCAAACACTATCTGCCGCGCATCCTCAACACCGAAAAGGCACGCCAGCTTCGTCCTCGCATCGGCAATGATGCCAGCCGCTTCCATAGCAGGAGAATCAACAGAACGATAGGGGCTGACACCCACATCGCGCATGAATGAATCCATTGCCTGGTAGACGCATTCCGGCTTCTTTCGACTTGTCGCAGCATTGTTCAAGTAAACCAACAAGGGGTTTCCTCCTATGCCCGTTTCCTGGCCGCCAATGCCAATAGAAGGCATAATACAATGCCAACAACAACTGCCAGCATGCCGCCTGGTCCAACACCTTTGCCAGATGCTGCCAGGCCGAAATTATGTGCACAAGCAGCACCGGCCAACATCCCCATCACCGCAACAACGGAATCGCCGTTCCCTTGTGATGCCAGAACCAATTGCCTGAACGGACAGCCTCCCAACAGCATTGATCCTAATCCCACGAGCATCATGCCAAGGAAGTTCCAGGCATGCATAGTGTGTGCCGCAGGTTGACCTATAAACCCAAGTTTGAAATCCCCGGCCACGAGATTGACTGCCAGCACTGCAACAAGAACAGCCACAAATCCAACAAGTAAATGCGGTGATCTGAACAGAATCATGTCACGAATGCCACCCGCAAAACACATACGTGATCGTTGCCCGAACCCACCAATAACAAGACCAGCGCCAAGCGACAAGAGAACGGGTGCATGCTTGCTGCCCGCACCAGAAGTGCTTTCGAAGAGGGAGTGAGGCCTGAGAAACACGAGAGCCAGCCCGGCAAGAGCGAGCAGCGGCATTATCCATGCCGACCCGTTGAACTCCTCCTTTCGAGCCCGGCCAAGCGATGTCCCCTTCTTCAAGAAAAATGCACCCACGCCGATCCCACCTGCAAACCCCGCAAGACCCAACAGTGCATTGTAATCGCCACCGCCCAGTCTCAATACCAATCGCGTGGGACAGCCGAGGAAGACAAGCGCACCAATCATAACAAACGCACCAACCACAAACCTTACGGCCGGGGCAGAACCCGATCTCGCAACGGCTTCACGACCGAACAGAGATGCAATAATGGTGGCACCAAGCGCAATCCCGAGAATCTCAGGGCGCAGATACTGAACAGACGCGGCGCGATGGAGGCCCAGAGCGCCTGCGATATCCCTTTCAAAGCAAGCCACACAAACACCCATATTTCCAGGATTCCAGTCAGGATGGCTCGTCAAGAATGCCGCGATTGCACCTGTGAC
>JAUXFM010000179.1 GCA_030622955.1 Lentisphaerales bacterium | reverse complement strand
AGTAGTTGTCATCGGGGCCTTGAGCGTAATCTTGGATGTTGCGGAACTCTCTCCTGACACCGTCCACATACTTCGTATGCTCAGGGTAATGTTTCCCTATATGTTCTTCATATGTATGGTTGCCCTTTGCATGGCTATCCTGAACTCGTTCCATCATTTCTTTGTGCCTGCGGCAACACCAATTCTGGCCAATGTGATTTGGATTGCTGTGTTGGTCTGGATTTGTCCGATGCTCGGTGAAACGGTGGCAGAGAGAATCTATGCTGTGGCGTGGGGAATACTGGCTGCTGGTCTGATCCAGCTTGTTGTTCAGTTGCCTGTACTCATGAGATTCGGCTTCAAGCCGGCCCTTTCTTTTTCATGGAGCGATCCACGGATAAAGCGCGGGATATTGCTGATGGGGCCTGCGGCTCTTGGTGTAGGTGTTATACAGGTCAATTCGCTGCTGGATGTCGTATTGGCCTGGGTGGTCGACAAACAGGCTCCGACTGCACTGGCATATACGCAGCTGATGGTCTACTTGCCTCTGGGTATTTTCGCGACGTCGCTGGGCACTGTGCTGTTGCCGACGTTTTCTAAGCAGGCTGCACGATCGCGCGTCGGAGAGATAGGTCCAACACTGCTGAAATCCATAAAAAGTCTTCTTTTCGTAGTCATTCCCGCGGCAACTGGACTTGCTGTTCTTGCCTATCGTATAATAGGTTCACTCTTCGAGTGGCAGGAATTTGACGCTCATTCTACGATGTTGACGGCGCGAGCCCTGATCTTCTTTGCACCCGGTCTGGTGGTGTTCGGTGTGTACAAGGTGATTGTTCCAGCATTCTATGCGCTGAAGGATACGAAGACTCCTGTGCGAGTGGCCGCATGGAGTGTTGCACTCAATCTCAGCTTGAATATTCTGTTTATTGTCACATGGCCAGTAGGCTACAAGCATGCGGGATTGGCTTTTGCCACGGTATTGACCAGCCTCTTGAACTGTTTCCTGTTGGCTTGGATTTTGGGCAGACGGATCGGCGGAATAGCTTGGCGAAATGTCCTGCTTCCGGCATTGGCTGCGCTGTTCTCTGCTGCAATAATGGGCGCTGCCGTTTACTGGGGTTCAGAGCTCATGGAAGAGATGCTGTTGCAGCAAGGTTGTCGTGCGAAGGTTGCTCAGGTCGGTGCGATGTCAGGCGGCATTGTGCTGGGGCTGATAGTTTATATTGCTTCATCCTTCGTCTGCTGTCGCGCCCAGATGCAAGAGTTGCTCTCAGCTCTGAAACATCACAAGAGCTGATAGTTTGTGCGGATGGTACGACAGTTGAGAATAGATTTAGAACATGGCTGGCATCATGTTTGTGCGCGGGGGATAGATAAGAGAGTGATCTACGGCGATGACCGTACGCGTAATCATTTCCTGAAACTCGTTGAGGGGCGGTAGAGCGGTATCGACTGGTTGTACATGCTTATGCCCTGATGAATAATCACGATCATCTTGTGATACAGACTCCTGATGCAAACTTAAGCGCAGCGATGCAGTGGTTGGCGACGAGCTACAGCATGTGGTTCAACAAGAGAAACAATCCTATGGGACCTCTTTTTGTCCATTTACCTGAAGCGGCAAAGTATGTAAAATACAGGGCATGAAGGTGCGATATATACGTTTTCACAAAGTGATCTACGTGATTCTCGCCGCTTGTCTAATTGCACCCGCCTGTTTTGCAGATAAGAAGACTGTCAGCACCAAGTGGGGCGACATCACAGTTGAATCCAAGGTCGGTGGGCCACCATATGAGATCACGACCAAGCATTACAGTATATATTCCGAGATCGACAAGCTCGATCCGATCAAGGACATAGGCAAGATCCTTGAAGCTGCCTGGCCGGTTAGAAAGGAGTTCTTTGACGGCCGCGAACCGAAAATCGGTGCCAAGAAGCTCCGTGTAGAGATATATGCGAATGAATCGGCCTACAAGGCGGCAGGCGTCAGGGATCGGGTGCCCGTTGGTGGTGGCGGGTACTATTGGACAGGAAACAGTAAGACGTACCTTTTCTGGCAACCGGCAGGTGTCTATTTCACCAGGTATCTCATGCTCCATGAGACGGGACATCAGTTTCACTACAAGGCGGCCACTGGTAACCGCGGCGCGACCGGCTGGATGAACGAGGCGATGGCCGAGTATCTCAGCTACCACAAATGGGATGGGGAGAATTTCTCCATTGGCATTCTGCCCAATAAGCATATTCTCCGTGACAGGCCTAAAGTTGCCCTGTCAAAGATGAGCGGGACACCAGGCTTTCAGCTTGTTGACTCGCGCAAAGGCTATGAGGAATGCTGGGCCATCATACATTTCCTGATCAATAATTACCCCTTCGAAACCAAGAAGTTGATGGCCGGGCTCAACAGCAAGAAATCGATCGGTGATTCATGGAAAGCCGCTTTCGATTCTAACAAGCTCCCACCTGGATTCGAGGACAAGTATAAGGATTGGCTGGAACACATGAAGACCTTCCCCGACGATGTTGTTTTTACTACATGGGACAACATGCTCGCGAGAAGCCCTGTCAGGGCAAGGCTTGACATCTACGAGGATCTTGTTGCAAAGCTCGGAAAGCATGCGCCGAGCGCCATGGTCAAATTGCGCGATGATTTGAAGGCTATGGCAAATCCGAGTTCCGGGCCGACAGTAAACAAATCTGCCACACCGGTACCTGTGAAGAAGGTTCCGAGCTGGGCGAAGAAGAGATCGATAGCCAAGAAGGCGGTGAAGAAGAGCAGTGGTGCAAGTGTTGCTGCTGCTGCGCGCGCGGATGTGCTTATAGCCAGGAGTATTCCGCTGATATGCCGGGAAATGGTCGGCAGCAAGCTTGCAGCCCGAACGCAGGCCCAGATCTTCATGAAGATGACAGGCGCCAAAGTATCGGTCACGCTTCAGCAGGACAAGCGGAGCAAGGGATATGTTAATTGTGTTGTGATGGCCGATCACTCCATGGTCACGCCGATCCGTGGACAGGTGACACTGAAAGTTTCACCGGAGAATGCATTGCGGCGGCCGATGGGGCCAATGCAATTTACTGTTTCAAAGACAAAACCGATGTCGACGAAGAGCATTTTACTGGTGAACAACACGAAGGATGCACAACCCTTCCAGGCGAAAGCTGAGATTAGGTTGAAATATGGCGAATCCCTGTTCGTGGTGAGCCAGGATGCGGAATGGGTTAAGTGAATCTGGAAGCTTGCCCGCCAGTTCTTTTCGCAATAGTGGTAACTGGTCACTGATCAGTTCACTTGATCGACGGGATAATCGTGACGAGGGTGCTGCCAATGATCTCTCCAAAGAAGAGTGGTGGCATTGACCCTTTTACTGCTGTTCAAGCAGTTGACATCTTTCAGCCGCTTTTGTATTGTCGTGACCCTCTTGATTCGCTGTGGAGGGTATAGCTCAGTTGGTAGAGCGTCCCGAAAGCATTCGGGAAGGTCTTGATGTTTGACGCTGGGATTTAGAGGTTTGTAGTGGGGGGTATAGCTCAGTTGGTAGAGCGT
>JAUXFM010000071.1 GCA_030622955.1 Lentisphaerales bacterium | reverse complement strand
ATTGTCTAATGGTTTCATCCTGATATACTACGTTAGCACTTCTCTTGATTTCAAATCGATGCAGGTGGTTGATCTCCGTAATCCATTCACTATTAACCAATAACGATTAACTGCTGTTCGGTTTGCCGGACGGCTATAGCATTGGGTGTGTTGATCGTCGTCTTGAAATAGGTTTGGCTCGATGGGGTCCTGCCATCCATGGGGGGGATTCGCAGTTGGACAGGCTCATTGGGGGCAAACTCAAGACAGGTGGGTTATTCCTTGGTTTGCGGTGTGTGGTGCCACTTGCCCTCTATGGGTAGGTCCAATGGTAGTAGGGGCTTCCATCCTTTTTCGTAATTCGGTTAGCTTATGGCGAGCCGCCGCGCTCACCAGGACTGAACTGCCCGCAGGGTGTGCGATAATCCCGAAAAAGGGTCTTTTACTGCTTGCAAGGGGTGGGAGCGAGTGCTTAAATGTCGCTCTTTGGGTAGGAAAGGTTTGTAAAGGAAAATATGGAAACAGAACTAAGACAACAGAAAAAACGCGTAGATTTCGATCTTTCGGATTTCACGGAAGACGAAAGGGCCGAAATGGACAAGATGTACGAGGAGAGCATCAAGAACTTCTCCGAGGGATCAATAGTGCCTGGCAAGGTGCTGGAAGTCCGTGATACCGAAGTCCTTGTTGACATCGGCTACAAGTCGGAAGGCGTGATTCCCGCCGATGAATTTGATGACATGTCACAGGTGAATCCCGGTGATCCCGTAGATGTGCTTCTTGAGGACATGGAAGACCAGGAAGGTATGGTCGTTCTCAGTAAGAGGCGTGCCGAGCAGAAGCTCAAATGGGAACGGGTTCTTTCTATACTCAGTGAAGACAGTGTTGTCGAAGGTCTTGTGAAGAGCAGGGTCAAGGGTGGCCTGATGGTTGATGTGGAAGGTGTTGGCGCATTCCTGCCCGGTTCCCAGATTGATACCATGCCAGTGCGTGATACAGGCATATACCTTGGCAAGAAATTTGAGTTCAAGATTCTCAAAATTGATGCACGTCGTCGTAACATCGTTGTTTCAAGGCGTGAATTGATCCAGGAGGATATGGAACGGAAGAAGAAGGATCTCCTTACAACGATCGCCGTTGGCCAATGGCGCAAGGGCATGGCGAAGAATATCACCGATTTCGGCGTGTTTGTTGACCTTGACGGGATTGATGGTCTGCTCCATATCACCGATATGAGCTGGGGCAGGATCAAGCATCCGTCGGAGCTGGTTTCGGTGGGACAGGAACTCGAGGTGGTAATCCTCGATGTGGATCTCGAAAAAGAGCGTGTCTCGCTTGGACTCAAGCAGAAATCAGCGAACCCGTGGGAAGATGTTGACAAAAAATACCCGGTCGGCAGCCGACTCAAGGGGCGCGTAGTCAATCTCGTACCTTACGGTGCGTTCGTCGAGCTGGAGCAGGGCGTCGAAGGCCTTGTTCATGTCTCTGAAATCTCCTGGACCAGGCGTATTTCACGGGCTTCTGATGTCCTGGCAATAGCCGATATGGTGGATGTCGTTGTCTTGACGATCAGTAAGGAAGAGAAAAAGATCGCGCTGGGCATCAGGCAGACCGTAGAGAACCCGTGGGATGGCGCTAGGGAGCGGTATCCTGTGGGATCAAGGGTCACTGGCAAGGTGCGCAACTTCACATCATACGGTGCCTTTATCGAACTCGAAGACGGGCTTGAGGGCATGATCCACGTTTCTGACATGTCATGGACAAGGAAAGTGAATCATCCGTCAGAGGTCCTCGACAAGGATGCGGCTATTGAGGCCGTCATACTGGAAGTCGATTCAGACAACCAGCGTATCAGCCTTGGCCTGAAACAGGCACAGGACGATCCCTGGTCGTCAATTGGCCAGAGATACCGTATCGGCCAACTTGTCAAAGGCAAGGTGACGAAGGTCGCGGCCTTTGGTGCGTTCATTGAGATCGAGGAGGGCGTTGACGGCCTCGTCCACGTTTCACAGATCAGTGAAGATCGTGTTGAAAAGGTGGGCGACGTTCTCGATATAGGCCAGGAAGTTGAGGCACGTGTCGTGCGGATCGATGCAGCAGAGCGCAGGATAGGACTCAGCATCAAGGCAATCAATGTTCCTGAAGAAGATTTCATGCAGCAAACGGGTGATATGTTCGAAGGTCTGAAGCCTGGTGAAGACTTGGTTGACCTCGCCGGCGCGTTTGATGAAGCGTATGGCGCAAGCAATGCCAAGCAGGCGGTCGAAGAATGGCACCCCGGTGATAAGGGTGATTCGGACAATGAGGACGGGAACAACTAACGTAGTTGAGGTCCTGGAACAACGCGGTTTCCTCGACAATATCACCAGTGCTGACATCTACAAGCATGTTGCTTCCCAGGCTGTGACTTATTGTGGGTTTGACCCGACTTCAGAGAGCCTCCAGATAGGCAACCTTCAAAGCATAATGGGCCTTGCCCATTTCCAGAGGGCCGGCCATGTTGCGCTCGCAGTTGTTGGCGGTGCCACAGGCAGGATCGGCGATCCCTCGGGCAAGACAGCAGAACGGCCGTTGCTCAGCGAGGAGGAGCTGGATCACAACGTTGAGGGACTACGTGAGAATCTCAGCAGGTTCCTTGATTTCGACTGCAAGAAGGCCCCGGCCAAACTCCTGGATAACATCGACTGGCTGAGAAACTTCTCATATATCGATTTCCTCAGGGATGTAGGCAAGTACTTTAGACTGGGCGCTATGCTCGGCAAAGAGACCGTAAGAACCCGGATGGAAAGTTCTACCGGTATCAGCTATGCTGAGTTCAGCTACCAGGTATTGCAGTCATACGATTTTCTGCACCTCTACGATTCGGAACAGTGCCGAGTGCAAATCGGTGGCTCGGATCAATGGGGAAACATAACCGCTGGTGTCGAGCTGATCCGGCGCATGAGATCGATAGAAGCCTATGGTCTGACATTTCCGCTGGTCTGTGACAGTAGTGGCCAGAAGATAGGCAAGAGCGAGGAAAATGCTGTCTTTCTGAGCGCAGAGAAGACGTCCTACTACGATTTTTATCAGTATTTTGTGAGAGTAGTAGATGCAGACGTCATCCGCTTCCTCAAACTCTTCACTTTTCTTGAGCTTGAAGAAATCAGCGAGATCGAACGTGAGGAAGTGGAGAAGAAGCCGGAGCAACGCGTTGCCCAGAAACGGCTTGCTGCGGAGGTCACGCGCATGGTTCATGGCGAAGAAGGCCTGGCAACAGCAGTAGGCGCGAGCGAGGTCATGTTCGGCGGAGCAATGGACGGGTTGCATGCCGATCAATTGTTGCAGGTGTTTTCCGAGGTGCCATCGGTGGAGATTTCAAGCAACAGGCTGGTCAACATGACCGTGATCGACGTTGCCGTTGAGGCAGGACTTTCCAAGAGCAAAGGTGAGGCACGGCGCCTGATTGAGAGTGGCGGATTGTACGTCAATAACGTACGCGTGAACGATATGAAGACTGTTGTCAAGTCGTCTGTTGTCATAGATGGCAAGCTGCTCATCCTCCGTTCCGGCAAGAAGAAGTTCTATCTCGTGAGAGTTGTCTAGCGTCGTCCGCTGCAATCGGGCAGATGTGATTGTCGCTCCGGAGGTGCAGTAATGAGCAAGGATTTCATTGTAGTAGCAGGGGCCAGGGAGCACAACCTGAAGAATGTTACCGTTCGCATACCCCGCAATGAGCTGACGGTGATCACGGGACTGAGCGGCTCAGGCAAATCCTCGCTCGCATTCGATACCCTTTATGCCGAAGGGCAGCGCAGGTATGTGGAAAGCCTTTCGGCCTATGCAAGGCAGTTCCTGAACCAGATGCAGAAGCCGGATGTGGACTATATTGAAGGTCTGGCACCTGCAATTTCGATCGAGCAGCGTACGGCCGGCTCGAATCCTCGTTCAATAGTCGCAACTGCCACAGAGGTCCACGACTACCTGAGGTTGCTCTTTGCGAGTGTTGGCAGGCCGCACTGTCCAGAATGCGGGAAACCTATTGCCCGGCAGAGCGCAGAACAGATCGTGGGGAAACTCATGAAATTGCCCAACCTGACGAAGCTGGCACTGCTTGCACCAATGGTTGTTGGCAAGAAGGGCCTGCATGAGGGTGTCATTGAATCGATTCAGAAACTAGGCTTTGTCCGGGCCAGGGTCGATGGCGAGATCCATGAAGTGGAATCTGTTCCAGCCCTCGACAAGAAGAAAGCCCACACTATCGAGGCGGTTGTAGACAGGCTCGTTGTTACCAGTAAGATCCGGGCGAGGTTGACCGATTCTGTTGAGACCGCACTCGCGCAGGGCGAAGGTGCGATGACTGTGCTGATGCAGCAGAAGAATTCCGAATGGGATGAGCGATTGTTCTCCGAAAAACATGCTTGTCCTGCTTGTGGCATAAGCTTCGAAGAACTGACTCCGCGCCATTTCTCGTTTAACAGCCCCTATGGCGCCTGTTCGGTCTGTTCCGGGTTGGGCACGAAGCTTGTCTTCGATGAGGGATTGGTGGTGCCCGACAGGGACCTGTCGATTGATGACGGTGCAGTACAGGCTTGGCGTAGGGGTGGCCGCCGGTTGCTCATATACTATAAGAGGCTGATGAAATCGTTGGCGAAGCATTATGGATTCAGCCTCGATAAGCCGTTCAAGAAACTGCCTGCCAAGCTCAGGAAGACGATCCTGTATGGATCCGGCAAGACGGAAATTGAGTTCGGGTTCTGGCGCGGTGGCGCGTATCACAAATACAAGAAGCCGTTCGAGGGAGTGATGCCGAATCTTCTGCGTCGCTACGAAACTACAGAGAGCGATTTCACCAGGCAGCGGCTCAGGAACTATATGAGCCGGCAGCATTGTCCTAATTGTGATGGCAAGCGATTGAAGCCTGAAACTCTGGCCTGCACGATCAGTGGGAAGTCAATAACGGCCATAACCGAACTGTCGGTTAAGGGTGCTGTTGCTTTCTTCGGTGAACTAAAACTGACCAAGCAGGAAAAGAGCATTGCCAAGGAGATTCTCAAGGAAATCCGTGAGCGACTAGGTTTCATGGCGAATGTAGGGCTGGATTACCTGACGCTCGACAGGGAAAGCGGGACGCTTTCAGGCGGTGAAGCACAGCGAATACGACTGGCAACGCAGATAGGGTCGGGGCTGGTTGGCGTTCTCTATGTGTTGGATGAGCCCAGCATCGGCCTGCATTGCCGGGATAATGAGAGGCTGATAGCGACATTGACAGGTCTCAGAGATCTTGGGAACACGGTTGTCGTGGTCGAACATGATGAAGCGACGATCAGAGCCGCAGATCATGTAATAGATCTCGGGCCGGGTGCGGGCAGGATGGGCGGCCGTGTAATTGCTGAAGGGACGGTAGCCGAACTGCTGGCAAATCCGAAATCGTTGACTGCTCGATACATGACCGGTCAGAGCAGGATCGATGTGCCGGTCCGAAGGAATAAGCCTGAGAAAGGCTATCTTGAAGTGCTCGGAGCAGCCGAGAACAATCTCAGGGGAATTAACGTCAAGATTCCGCTCGGCCTGCTCGTCTGCGTGACGGGAGTTTCGGGTAGCGGGAAGAGCACGCTGGTGGATGACATTATTCGCCGTGCATTGTTCAGGCGCTTCTATGGATCGCGTGAAAAGCCGGGCGAGCACAAGAAGATCGTCGGTGCGAACAAGTTGGATAAGGTCATTGTCATTGACCAGTCGCCAATTGGCAGGACGCCGCGTAGTAACCCCGCAACTTACACTGGCGCGTTTTCTTTCATTCGTCAGTTGTATTCCAAGTTGCCGTCTTCAAAAGTGCGCGGGTACGGACCCGGCCGCTACAGCTTCAACGTCAAGGGCGGTCGTTGCGAGACCTGCAAGGGCGACGGCATCATCAGGCTGGAAATGCATTTCCTGCCCGACGTCTATGTGACGTGCGAGGAGTGTCGCGGGAAGCGCTACAACAGCGAAACTCTGGAGGTGCATTATAATGGAAAGAACATTTCAGAGGCATTGGAGATGAGCATTGATGAGGCACTGAACTTCTTTAAGAATGTGCCGTCGGTTGCCAGGAAGTTGCGAACCTTGTCTGAAGTGGGGTTGGGCTATATCAGGCTCGGTCAGTCTGCGACGACTCTTTCAGGTGGTGAGGCACAGCGGGTGAAACTGGCCACGGAGCTCAGTAAGAAGGCTACGGGCCAGACGATGTATTTATTGGATGAGCCCACTACAGGACTGCATTTTGCTGATATACAACGACTTCTGCAGGTTTTGGGGCGACTGCGGGATGCTGGGAATACGGTGGTGGTGATCGAACACAACCTCGACGTCATCAAGACGGCAGACTACATTATAGATCTGGGTCCTGAAGGTGGCGAAGATGGCGGCAGGATTGTTGCCAAGGGTACGCCTGAACAGATCATGAAAATCAAGGGGTCCTATACAGGTGCCTCCTTGAAGGAGTTGTTCGAGAAGAAATGATGCAGGTAGGAAACAGAAGAGCAGGTCGCGCCTGTCTCCTTGCGCTATGGCTTGGAACATATGTTGCAGGTGCGCAGGAATCGGCAAGGAATCCGTTGTTGCATAGCTTCACTGCCGGCAAAGCTGCTGTCGAGGATGGCATGTATGACCTGGCAGCGACGCAGCTCAACCTGTTCATCGACAAAGCCCCCAAGCGCCACAAAGATCTGCTCGAAGCGCGCATTCTCATGGGTCGTGTATTGTTCGGGCAGCGACGCTACAAAGCTATGGTCAGATCTCTCAATTCTGCGCGCAAATCTTTCAATAGAACGCCGCAGGAGGGGAGCGTAGTTTTCTGGCTCGCGGCGGGTGAATACCAGCTCAAAGAATTCGGTGCTGCATTGAAGCGGCTCGATGGTTTCGAGAAGCAATATGCTGCTAGTCCTTACGTCCTTCAGGTCGATAGCCTGAGAGCAAGATGTTACTTGGGAATGGGCGAGAATGAAGAAGCGTTTAGAGTGTTCGAATGTTTTGAGAAATCACATGCGAAATCGCCGCAAGGCCCGATCAACATGCTGGCATGGGCCAAAGCACTCATGGCTGCAGGCAAGAAGGAGAAGGCCGTAGAACTGCTGTTATGCCTGATCATCCTCCCTGCCGAGAACAGAGAAGGGCAGGAAGCCAAGTACTGGTATGCCCAGGCGCTTATTGAGGATAAGGAGCTGGCGAAAGCGGAGATGATGCTCATGTCTCTCGCGGATCAGGAGAAGGTTCGAAGAGATATTCATGTCGAAGCATGGTTCTCGCTGGCCCGTGTACGTGAGCAACAGGGCAGGCTGCCCGAGGCCGAGAAGGCGCTTGGCGAGGGGATCAAGCGGGCCCACGACAAGCGCTTAAAAGAGGCGGGTGACATCATGAGGGGGCAGTTGTTGCTCAAGATGAAGAAGCTGGATGAAGGCGCTAAGGTCCTGAAGAGTTTTATTAGCGGGCACTTGAAGGATCCCCGGGCCCGCTTTCTCCAGCTTGAACTGGCCGGTGCCCTGCTCGATAACGCCAAGAACGACAAAGCGATTGCCGAATACCAGAACTTCCTCGAATCGTTTTCCGACAAACCCGGGCAGGCCCAGGCGCTCTTCGGTAAGGCTTGGGGAATCTACAACCTGGGCCGGCATTCCGAAGCGGCTGACTTCTTCATGAAGGCCCATGACATGTTTGCTACACCCGAGGGCAAGGAACGGAGCCTGTGCAAAGTGGGCGATTCGTACTTTGCGGGTGAGCAGTATAAGAAAGCGTTGGCAACCTACGAACAGTTTCTCAAGGTATACCCGGAATCTCGATTGGGCCCCCAGGTGATGTCGCAGATGGCGGAAAGCCTGGCTTATGCGGGTGATGTTGCTGCGGCTGAACACAAGTTCCTGGAGCTTGTGGAGAAGCATCCACAAAGTCAGCCTGCAGAAGGCGCTCTTCTGCGGGTGGCAGAGCTGAAAGGCAAAGACGGGCAGCTGGGCGAAGCACTTGCCGCTTACAACCGGGCGATGACCACATATACGAATGGCCTCGCTATGGACAGGGCGCTCTACGGCCGTGGTGTCACTTTCTATCGAATGTTCCTGTTCGAGCAGGCCCTCAAGGATTTCGAGATGGTTGTGAACAACTACAGCGCAGGCGAGTATGGTGAGCACGCCTATTATTGGTGCAGCAAGTGTAACCACATGATGTTCGATGATGATAAGGCCCTGCTGCTGGCGCGGAATTTTGTTGATCGATATTCGGAATCCAAACTTGCACCGAACGTGTTGTTTTGGCTTGGCGAGCAGAGCTATAACAGTTCCGAATACAAGGATGCTGAAATCTACTTCCAGCGGGTGGTGGCGGAATACCCCAAGCATGAGCTTGCCGATGATGCAGTGCTCTGGGCCGGGCTTTCGGCATTCTATCAGAAAGAATATCTACGTGCTGTTGAGCATTTTACGGCACTGGCGCAATCCTACAAGGAGAGCAGTCATCTTGTGGTCGCCCGTTTCTCACAGGGCGATGCCTTGGCTGAACTTGGCCAGTATCCGCGAGCGATTCTTGTGTTTGATGAGATAATAAAGAACTACGGCGATCATGAATTGATTCACAGGGTGTATCTGCGTAAAGGTGACTGCCAGTTCACGCTGGGCGCCAACGATAGGACCCGCCATGAAGAGGCAATGGTATGCTATAAGAAGGTGGCCGATGACGAGAAGGCTGATCTGAGCCTCGTATTGGAGGCCCAGTACAAGATGGGGCGATGCCTGATGAAGATGCAGCAGCCGGGCGATGCTTACAAGCAATACTATATGAAGGTCGTCATCCCGTATTTCGAAGCGAGAGAAAAAGGAAGAGCGCTTGATCTCGATGCCCAGAAATGGTTTACGAGAGCTGCTTTTGCGGCTACCGATATCATGATCAGCAAAGGGAAATGGCACGAGGCGGTCAAGATGCTCAAGCGGGTAATTGAGGCAGATGTGCCCGAGAAAAGCGACGCCGGAGAGAAGATCGAGCAGATCAGGGATGAGCATTGGTGGCTATTTTAAAAGCTGAGAGAATATTCGTTAGAGCCTGTCGAGGAGGACAAGCATATGATTGAAATTATTAGAGAAGGAGGGGTGATCCTCTGGATCATTATGGCGTCGGGCGGCTTTGGTCTGATCGTGTTCTTTGAGCGTGGCCTGCATCTGCACCGTGCAAGGATCAGGTCAGAGGACTTCCTGAAAGGTATATGCAATAACCTGCAACGCAGCAATGTGGAAGAAGCTGTTACCATATGCGAGGAAACGCCCGGCCCGGTTGCGTCCATTGTGAAGACAGCGATACTGCACCGTACAGGCAGCAGGGCATCTGTCCAGAATGCGGTCAATGAATCTGGCGCAGCAGAGATCGCAAGAATGGAGCGGCGGCTTGTCGCCGTGGTCACGGTCGCGCAGGTCGCGCCGCTGCTGGGGCTGTTGGGTACTATTCTTTCCATGATGAATGCACTGATCGTTATGAGGGGGCAGGGTCCGCTCGTGCAGCAGTCGGATATGGTCGTATGGCTGACGCAGGCGTTGATAAGCACTGCAGGCGGACTGACGGTCGCAATTATCTGCTACCCGCTTTACAACCTGCTGCTGGTGAAGGTCGAGCGTATCGTTCTGGACATGGAGAAGGCGGCATCGGAGATTGTGGCATTTCTCAAGGGCATTGAGCCCGACAAGGGTGGCGGACAGGCATGATAAGAGAAGAAGGCAACAAGCGATGGAGTGTTGGCGGGTTCCGTACCCGGTACCGGCCCAAGAGGCGTGCCGGTAAAGGACTGATAGATGCCGCGCCCTGGATTGACATCGTGCTGTTGCTCTGTTTCTTCTTTCTCCTGAATTTCCCGTTCGTACTGCAGCCTGGCATCAACGTGGAGCTGCCACGTGGTGAGTTTCGTAGTGGTGCGCCTTATGGTCAGCCGGTGTTCATCCTCTCGCAGAAAAGTGTCGGTGCGGGTGGATCGGTTGAAGTTGTCTTCTTTGATGATAACAGGTTTTTGCTGAGTGATGCCAAGCAGGTGGATCAACTCAAAAAGGCCTTCGTTGCCGTAGCACAGTCGGATCCCGAAATCTGCCTGGTGGTGGGTGCTGACAGGCGGGTGAAGCACGGCACGGTTGCAAAGGTGCTCAACATAATGACGGAGGCCGGAATAGGGAAGATGAACCTGGCAACCCAGCAACCTAGAGGGCAGGAGCAGGAAGTTGAGTAATCGGTATCGATACTCGCATGCCCGATTCTGGTTGACCTATCCGCCGATCCTGTTGTTGGTCTATGCGCTGTGTCTCTTGTGGCCAAGTAAGCCGACGCCCGCACGGATACTGCCAGGCCCCTTTGTTTCACGGATCACCTATGTCGGACAGGTGGCGCCAGGGCACAGCCCATTCGCATTCTCGCGCATGAACCTGATGGCGCGTTCTGAGCGCGTGGCACCGCTATTGGATGAAGTGTTCGACAAGACGGGATATATACTGCCACGCTATCGGGCGGATGCGCGGCCCATGATTACTGCCGAGCAGCCGCTTGCCGACAGGGCGTTGGGTTCGATAAAGGAATTTGAGCCGATTCCAATGGAGCGGCCAGTGTTCTCTGCGCCGCAGCCGGGCGAACCATCGGTGACGATCAAGGCTGGAGGATCTCTTGCCAGCAGGGGGTTCCATGTTTCGGACTGGCCGATTGCTCAATTCAAGGAGATCGGCAAATCATGGGTGGCTACGGTCCATGTCGAAGTGGATGAGGAAGGCCATGTCAGCCATGTATTTCTTGAAGAGCCTTGCCGAGAGGCCAAGGTTAACGCCATATTGGTCAGGTCAATAGCAAAGGGCTCGATCAAACACAAAGGCCCCGCTTGCAATGGCCGTGTTGTGGCGAGCTTCAATATTCGATAAGCTCTCCGACATTCTGGAGAAGATCTTATGACTGTGAGAATAGTAAAACTGTCGACAGGAGCTGGACAAAAAGCTGTTCAAGCTATGTTGGACAGGCCGGCATATGATCAATCTGCGGCCCGGGCTGCGGAGCGCATAGTATCGGCCGTCAAGCGACGTGGAGATGCCGCAGTTTCGGCCTTTACCAGGGAGTTCGACCGCGCGACGTTGGGGCCGGCCCGCTTCAAGGTTGGCAAGGCAGAAACCAGGAATGCTTCAAAGATTATTGGGAGCAAGTTCAGGGCTGCTGTGAAGAAGGCGGAGTCCCGCATTGCTTCGTTCGCAAGAGCAGGGCTGAGAAAGAGCTGGTCGACATCAGGCAGCGGTGGCAGGGCCGGCGAAATATTCGTGCCCTTTGACAGGATCGGCGCATACGTGCCCGGTGGCACTGCGCCACTGGTCTCGACCGTGTTGATGACCGTTACGCTGGCGAAGGTCGCAGGTGTGCCGGAGATAGTTGTCTGTACACCCTGTGACAGGAGCGGGAAGATTGATCCGCATCTCCTTTACGTGATGGACAAGGCGGGTGCGACGGAGATTTATCGAGTAGGAGGCGCCCAGTCAATAGCCATGATGGCATACGGCACGAAAACTGTCCGGAAGGTCCAGAAGATAGTCGGACCCGGAAATGCATATGTCACAGCGGCCAAGGCAGCCGTTTATGGCGAAGTTGCGCTGGACCTGGTGGCGGGTCCGAGCGAGATCGCCATTCTTGCGGACGGCTCTGCTAGGCCGAGAGTCGTGGCTGCTGATTTGCTCTCGCAGGCTGAACACGGGAGTGGGCGCGAGTTGTCCATGCTCGTGACAACTTCCGAGAAGCTAGCGAGATCCGTGAACGGCGAGCTGAAGCAGCAGGCGGCAAGTCTGGCTAGAAGCGCTACGATCAGCAAAGTGATGGCCAGTGGTATGCTCATTGTGCTTGTTCCCAGTCTCGACAAAGGCATTGAGCTGTGCAACAAGTTCGCGCCGGAACATCTTGAGCTTCTGGTCAGGAACCCTCGTAAGCTTTTGAAGAAGGTAAGCTGTGCCGGAGCAGTATTCGTTGGTGAATGGACGCCGGAGGTTGTGGGCGACTATATCGCAGGGCCCAGCCACGTATTGCCGACAGGTGGCGCGGCTGCCAGGTTCTCGGGCCTTACGGTTGATGATTTTCGGCGCCGGATAAGTGTCATGGAATTCAGCGAGGCGGATCTCCGGAAGGCGCTCCCGGTCATTGAGGAATTCGGTCGAGTTGAAGGACTGGCAGCACATGCGAGATCGGCAAAGATCAGGTTCGAAAAGAAATAGCCCTGTTAACTGAAAAGAGCGTAAATATGAAGAAGAGGACGGCAACAGTCAGGCGAAAAACGAGAGAGACCAGCATTTCTGTCCAGGTTGACCTCGATGGGAAGGGCGTGACCAGCATTGATACAGGTGTGGGTTTCTTTGATCACATGCTCGAGTTGCTCGGAAAGCACGCGCTGATTGACCTTAAGATCAAGGCTACGGGCGATCTGAAAGTCGATTATCATCACACGGTCGAGGATGTCGGGCTGGCACTCGGCGAGGCCATTGACAAGGCGCTTGGCAGCAGGAAGGGGATCTGCCGCTATGGTTGGAGCCTGATCCCTATGGACGAGGCCTTGAGCAGGGTTGCCATTGATCTTGGCGGCAGGCCGTATCTTGTCTATCAGCTGGCAACCAGGCGGAGGAAGATCCTGGAATTCGATGTCTCCCTGATAGAGGAATTCTTCAAGGCACTCGTATCCCGGGCCAAAATGAATTTGCACATAGCCCAGCTCTATGGGCCGGAACCGCACCACGCATTGGAATCGGTTTTCAAGGGCTTGGCCAAGGCGCTCTGCGCGGCCTGTGCAAGGGATCCCCGCGTCAAGGGCGTGCCGTCAAGTAAAGGAAAGATTTGACCGGGCTGCAGCGCCGGGCCATTAAGGAAGCGACCATGATCATAATCCCCGCTATAGATTTGAAGGGCGGAAAATGTGTCAGGCTCAGGCAGGGCAGAGCTGAAGATGCCAAGATCTATTCCGAGGATCCCGTCGCGATGGCGAAGCACTGGGTCGAGGAAGGTGCAGAATACCTGCATGTTGTTGATCTTGATGGTGCATTTGAAGGACGGCCGGTTCACAGGGACGTGATACTGCAGATCGCATCAGCAATCAGTATTCCTGTTGAGGTAGGCGGTGGCCTGCGCGACGACGAGGCGATCAGGGATCTGCTCGAGAATGGCATAGCCAGAGTTATAGTGGGCACCCGTGCCTTTAAGTCGGATCGTAGCCATGTCGTTCTGTGAGCCAAGGAGTT
>JAUXFM010000198.1 GCA_030622955.1 Lentisphaerales bacterium | reverse complement strand
TATTCAGTCTACAGGCGTGTTGGTTCTCAGGCAAATTCGCGCATATGCCTGTCGCCTCCGTCACTTCATGATGGTGTCTTCGCCAGATGAATTCGCCGACATGAAACAGTGATACGTAATGAGTGAAGGGCAATGAGAGCGAGCAAGAGCATCCTCTCGACGCAGAGAGCACCAGGAAGAGGAGGGAACAACAAGGATCACAGGCATGTCTTGCGATCTTGGTGTCGCGACACCTTGGCGTCTTGAGTGAATGCAACGAACAGGCGAGAGAACGGCATTCTATCATTTGAGGTCAGGATTCGCTACCCACTTCAAACAGCAAAAAGCCTACTCTTCCCGAGTCCCTGGCCTCTTGCATGCCATGCAAGCGCTCTCCCAGCTGAGCTAAGGCTCCAATTAGCAGCTTCATCCCTTTCGCTAGTCACGTAACACGTCGCAGAAGACACGCTCGAAGTTCTGGTAGCAGGCTTTCTCCACTTGACGGGTGCGGAGTCCTGGCCCTTAGGAACGGTTTTCACACCAGTTTTCCCAGTGATTTCAAGAGCCGGTCGATCTGTTCTTGCGTATGCGTAGAGAAGACTGCGATTCGCAAGGATTCCATGTTGGGGGCATCTGAATAGCCGTGCGGCGGAACATAGGCCACGAGAACACCTTCCTTCTCCAAATCTTGCTGAACTCGCTTCAAGTCTACTCCGGAAAGGGCGGTGACCGCAACGATAGGAATTGGTGAGTCTGGTAGATCTATTCCCAATTCTCTCAGGCCGGTTCGCATGTAGGCAACATTGGACCATAGCTGCATTCGCATTTCGGGATGTTCCGATAGAATCTTTAACCCCATTGCAGAGGCTGCTGCTGCTGCTGTGGAAGGAGGGCTGGCCCCGACCGGGATTCTCACGTTGCGGGTGATCTTGTCCATCAGATCACGATCCCCAGGGATGATTCCTCCCAGTCCGCCGAATGCCTTGCTGAGAGTGCCGGTAAGGTAGCGATTCTTCCCCTGTACTCCGCAGTACTCAAGGCTTCCCTGTCCTTTTTCTCCGATTACGCCAACTGCATGCGAATCATCCACACACAATAGGGCGCCGTCGTAAGAGGCCAAGACCTTCACATACTCCCTTAGAGGAGCAATAGCTCCCGTTACTGGGAAAACACCATCCGACATAACCAAGGGGATTTCTTTGGGTCTTAAATTATCCTGTAACTTCCGCGCTAAGTCATCTGCATCCAAATGATAAAAGGGGATAACGCGCTTTCCCGTCGAACGGATTCCATCAAAGACACTGTAGTGCGAAGCGGCATCGACAAATATCACGTCGTAATCACCGCTCAACGATTGAACAAGCAACATGTCTCCGAGATATCCCGAGATGATATACTGAGCGTCCTCCGTTTCGAAGAATTCTGCCGCTCTGGCCTCTACCTCAAGAAGAGGCGGACTGGCCATAATGGTCCCTGGGCCCATACCATACTGACAGGTTGCCTCACACGCCGCTCCGATCACTCTGGGGTCTCCGTGCAAAGCGTAGTAGCTTGTTCCGCAAAAGTAATCCACCTCACGCCCGTCGATCATCATTCTGGGGCCAAGTGCAGATCCCATCGTTCGGATGTTTGATTTCATTTTCCCGCTCTTCGCTCCTTGAACACGCTTGCCCATCTGGAAAAACTGGCAGAATAACGCCCTACGTTATCCTAATTCCTTTATCTAACGATAAATGACTCTAGGCTGTTTAAGAATGATGGCTCGATATCGGCCCCCAGGCCAGGGCCATCAGGGAGAATCACTTTTCCTCCTTCGCCGTAACTAATCCCTCCAATGACCGGATCTATCGTCTGCATGTCAGCGCTATCAAGGTCGGCAAACCGGATATTGAGTCGGGCTGAGATGACATGGGCGGCCGCGCTCAGGCCGAGACGGGTCTCATTCATGCATCCCACCATGCAAGGTATACCAGCAGCCTCAGCTACCGCGTTGATCTTGAGAGCAACGTGGATACCGCCCGACTTGGAAAGCTTAATGTTGAGGTAGTCACAGGCCCCCATCGAGACTAATCTATGGGCGTCATGATCATCAAAGACCGATTCATCAGCCATGATAGGAATCGTGGTCTGAGAGTTGATCTTGCTCATCGATTCAAAATCCCAAACAGCCATAGGCTGCTCACAATATTGAATGCCCTGGTCTTCCATACCTTTCAGGGCCTTTAGTGCGGCAACATAGTCCCATCCTTGTTTGGCATCGTTGCGTAACGGTATCTCCGGCCCCAGTGCCTTCCGGATGCGTCGAATGCGATCAATGTCCTCTGTGGCGGTGGTACCCAATTTCACCTTAATCGCCGGGAAACCACGGTTCTTGAAATCGAGCGCGTCTTGCACCATCTTATCGGGAGTATTGATACCAACAGTACGGTCTGTCAGTAACGTGCGCTTGCCACCTCCCAGTAGTTTATACAAGGGCAGATTCGCTACCTTGCCGAGAAGGTCATATAGTGCCATATCAAAGGCAGATATTACAGTTGGGTTCTTGGGAAGGTAGGCCATCAGCTCTCCCAGCCGATCCTCAATTTCTAGTGGATCCTTGCCAATCAACAGCCGTCCCAAATCTCGCGCAGCCGCTAGTACAGTCGCTTGTGTCTCACCAACGAT
>JAUXFM010000144.1 GCA_030622955.1 Lentisphaerales bacterium | reverse complement strand
GGACCCTCGATAGCGAGCATGATAACGGTGATATCGGCCCTATTCAGGATAAGACCCAGCACCGCGGAGATGGCTGCCACCCAGAGAGCAATGGCAGAAGCTCGCAACTTGGGAATCATGAACAACACCAGGGGTATGAAGACCATCAGGGATGTTTCGATCAGGAAAATTGCCGATTGCCAGGAGCCGTCGACAATCAATGGGAACTTTCCCGCCACGCCGATGTCGATCACACGAATCAGCCCATACACCACAACGACCAAGGCGGCCAGGAAGGCCAGTTTTGAAAGTATCTGATGGTCCGCTTCTTTCCGGTAGACGTAGGAGATCATCAGGATGCCAAGAATGAGCATCAATGGTCCGGATGCCACTGCCGAGACAAAGAACAGAACAGGCAAGAGCGGGGTATACCAAAGTGGATGAAGTTTCTCGGGAGTGATCAACCACATCGTTCCCAGCGAGGACTGATGAAGCGTGGAAATCATGATGCCCAGGAAAACCAGGATGATCTTGTATTTGGTAAGAAACCGGCGAACTCCACCGAACCAGCTTGTTTCCTCGAGAGGAACGGGCAAAAGTTCCAGGAAAAGGATGGTCAGGTAAAACATGACACACCACGACACTTCGAACAGTGCCGAATGATGCTGCCAGTAGATTATCGGGTGCCACACCATCCATGGCAGACCCAGCTCGGTAACCAGGGCGGTAGCCGCCGTGATGTAGCCCAGGAATGCTAAAAGCACCGACACCTTGGCGTACTTATGGTACTCCTCTCGCGCCATCACATAGATAAGCGCGGTCATGACAAACCCGCCTCCGGCCAGTGCTATTCCGGGAAAAACATTTAAGCCTTTCCAGATTCCCCAGGGAACGGCATCGCTCAGATTCGCTACCGCACCAATACCCAGCAGAAACCTCGTCACCAACGATGCAGTTCCAAGGCCGGTTATGGCCCAGAGAATCGACTTGAATACTCGCGTTCTATCCATCACGTTATTCCTGATCTTCTTTATTCTTGCTTTCTTGAAGTTTTGCCCGGCGTTTACATATCCAGTAAAGTCCACCCATCATGGCGCCCATTCCCGCAAAGGTAAGCGGGACCGCCTCCATGGCCGTTTTGGTAGTCTCGGGCAATGGTGTAATACCCGGTTTCAGGGGATAGGAGAGGAAACCCAAATCAATATCCGAGATGTACAGCACTGATGACCCGCCGACTTCAAATTCGCCGAACACATGGTCTATGTATTTGTCGGGATGCTGCTCGATTAGCTTATGAGCTTCATCCAGCAGTTGGTCGCGGTCACCGAAGATCGTGGCCTTGTAGGAGCAAGCCTCGGTACAGGCAGGTTGCTGACCTTGCCTGATGAGATCGATGCACATATTGCATTTCTGGACGTAAGCAGCAGGCTTGTCCCAATCATAACGGGGTATCCCATATGGACAGGCAACCATGCAATAGCGGCAACCCATGCAGATATCGGGATCGTAGATTACCGGGCCTTCCGCGGTCTTGATTAGAGCCGCCACGGGGCATACCGAAACACAGGCCGCCTCCAGGCAATGGCGGCATTGTTTCCGGACATAGTGCGAGTCCGGCTTTTCAATGATCGACGTCCAGTTGTGTGCCGAGAGCCCGTCATCCCTGTGCCATCTACGGGGGAAATCAGGATCTTGGTCGTTGTGCTTCTTGCACGCTATGACGCATTCCATGCAACCGGTACATTTTGTGACATCAGTCAGAATGGCCGCTTTCATACCGACGCTCCTTTCTTACCGAGAGTCGTGCAGATCTCGTCATCGCTACGGGCTGGAAATCTCCAGGCTATGGCGATAATGAACTGCGAGAACGGCATGATGACGCAATGGGCGAGCTTGGTGAAGGGAATCAGGACAAGTATCAGGTTGCCGGATAATACATGTATCAGCATGCAGATTTGATAGGTCTGGGAGCTGATCGCCATGTTTGAACAAAGATAACCGGTGATGAAAGGGATGACCAGCAGCAGGGGCCATAAATGATCCTGTTTGCGGCTCAAGAACCTCGTTGCCCTGCTGCTGATACGCCCGACAAGCAAGGCCAGCCCAAACACGATGGTCGTCATTGTCAGGAGATCAGCCCAGAACTTGGGCAGAGCGAACCATGCGAAGCCAAGTGTCGATTCCCACAATCGCACATGAGCCAGCAAGAATAGGGGGACCAAGAGCAAGCCGACATGAAAGAGAATGGATAACAGGCTGTAAACCGGGTGGCTCTTGAAAACGCTCTTTATCGGAATCAACCATCGAATGGTTCTAAGTATCGCCATGCCCCAGTTAATGGTCCTGTCTCCCGCCTTGGCATACGCCTCTATCGAACCCCAAATGTCGAGTATCACGATCCTCGCCAGACCGAATACCATGATGCTGAACGTGAAAACGAAGAGTGGACCTCCCGCGAAATTCAATAATGCCTCCACGGCGGCTCCTTTCTACTCGACCGATGAATCGAAAACGATCGCCTTGTATATCAAGTCGTGCAGGCCAATCATTTCGCAGTCTATTTCCTGGTCTTCCAAGAGTTCGCGAATCTGCTTCTTGCAGTTGGCGCATGGCGCGATGACGTACTTGGCACCGGTGGCACGTATCTGATCGGCCTTGGCTTTACCGCCTATAATCGTGCGATAGGGCCGTATCTCATCAATTGACACCGTGCCTCCCCCTCCTCCGCAGCAGATGTTGTTCTCCCGGTTAGGGGTCATCTCCACGAAGTCGTGACAAAAGGCCTTGATGATCTCCCGGGGTTGCTCCACGATCCATCCCTGGCGAGCAATATTGCAGGGATCATGGAAGGTAACTGTTTCCTTGATGATGTCGGGAGCCAGCTTCAGGTTCCCCTTCCGAAGCATCATGTGAGTGTATTCAATGATGTTAAGAACGGGGATGGCATCTTTGCCACCGCAGTGCGTCGGCATGAAGTACTTGGCCGTGCGGGAGGCATGACCACATTCTCCGATAAGTATGTTCTTGGCATTCAGGCGCTTGGCTTCGGCATCCAGGTCGCGAATAATCCGTTCCAACATGCGATCGTTGTAGAACAGGCCATAATTGATGGCATCGAAATTCTTGGTGCCGATCGTCCAGGATGCGCCGGTCGCTTTCATGACGGCGGCAATACCCATGAGGGTGTCCGCCTCCATCAGGAAGTCGCTGACGGCGGGGATAAACATGTAGTCGCAATCCTCGACATCGATGGGAAACTTGATGTCGATGCCTTTTTCTTCCTTCATTTCCTCTTCAAGGAACTCCAGGGAGTCAAGCATGGCCGGGAGTGGAATGGCTGATGTATTGCCGGTCTTGCCCTGCAACTGTTCGCGGACACTGACTATCAGCGCCCGGGGAGATATACCGATCTCACTCAAGATGTATCGTCCCAGGTGAGTGATCAGAGCATGATCAATACCGACCGGACATTCAGTTGTGCAACGACGGCAGGCGGTGCAATTCCAGAAAGATTCGGCCATTTCCTGGATCTTCTCATCCGTCAGGTGGCCGGTCCCGAAGATGCGGCCCTTCAAGGAGCCGCCTATCGTGAAATGACGCCGGTAAACACTGAGAAGTAGTTCCGAGCGATAGCAGGGTATGTCGTGAGAATCACCGGTGGCCTGATGGATCGGACACTCAACCGCACACATGGAGCATTTGGCGGATACTCGGATAAAGTGTTCCAGCGCGAAGCGATAGTTCGAGTGTTTCAGGATGGCCGCGAAGGCTTCCAGAAAGCGTCTTGGCCGGTCGGCAACATCACAATCCTCGACGTTATAACGGACGTCAAGCTTCTGCTTTTCGATTTCTTCAGGTTTCTTCTTGTTGGTGAAAGCTCGTTCCCGTTCATCTGTTGTGACAATCCGAGTCTTCATTGATGCTCCGTATGCCCGCGCTCTATCGACAACCTAAATCACCGGTATTCCTGACCATTGCTGGCGTGAAGCCACAGGATAGCAAATCGTTATTGCGTCGGCGAAGGTGCGAATCTTCATGAGGCCTGTTGTCAAACCCAGCCGATGAGCCGCAGGAGTTGCTTCTGCAACAGGGAAATCTTGATCGGAAAGGTAGATGTCTCGTCCGACTTATCGAATCGCGGTGGTCTCGGTGCCGTAAGCCGATGGCAGCTGGCGCTGTGTCGCCTCAGCGCCATGAGAAGGTGCCACTGACACGGACGTAAGTTCAATGATTTCAACGGCGTAGGAATTCATGGAAACCGCGCCACTTGAATCAGTTGATGTAGCCTAGCGCGCGCAATTTCTCTCTCGTAGCTTCGTCGAACTCGTATTCGGGATGTTGCGCGTCATCCACCGGCGTCAAAGCCTGCTCCAGGATTTGCCGCAGGGTGGCGACCAGGTGCGGCATCTCCTCGGCCAGGTTTCTTCGCTGCTGGGGATCCGCCATGAGGTCGTGCAGCTCAACCGATTCATCGTCGCCCAACGTCAGCCGCTTTTCGCCGATCCGTACCGTACGATAGGCTACCGCCAAGCGCGTGGCGTCCACCTGCGGATTTATGCTCCGTAACAGTTCCAGAATAGAGCGATGGGGCCCCGCGTACTCGGCGAAGAGGGGCCGCGACGATTCCTCTCGAACAGCCTGCATGTCCGGCAACAGCAATGTTCGACTGGATGGTGGGATTGTTACGCCTTCGACATCGACGCAGTCCAGGATGGTCGCGAACAGGTCGGTGAGCATCACCGGGTCCTCGCGCACTCCCGCTTTCAGAAGGCCGGGTGCGCTAATTACCAGTGGCACCGACAGCAGGCTTTCATGGACCGAGAACTGGTGCTCGACCAGGCCATGCTCTCCGAGATTCTCCCCATGATCCGAGGTCACGATCAGGATGGTCTCTTCGGATAATCCTTGCCTCTCGAGGAGTTGCAGCAGTCCGGCCAGCAGCCGGTCGGCGGTGTTGACGTCGCCCCCGTAAAGCCGGCGCACCCGTTCCCAATCGACAGCTTCCGATGGGTGAAGGCCCGCGTTGAATTCGTGGCTCCAATCGATGGTCACCTGGTCGTCATCGCGCAAATCCTGTAGATGTTGCGCGCGATACTCAACGGGGGGGTCGTATGGCAAGTGGGCTTCAAGGAAGTTGACGAACAGGAAGAAAGGCTGGTCCGGTGATCGTTCGCGCAGCCACTCCCCGGCATTGCCGAGCACGGCGCGCCCGCCCTGGTAACCGCCGGTCCCGGCAGGCCTGTT
>JAUXFM010000119.1 GCA_030622955.1 Lentisphaerales bacterium | reverse complement strand
AATAGCAGAGCTATTCCGATGCAGCCTGACACAGAGCATACGCAATGCAGTAGCCAAAACGGCTACAGTATTTGTGAAACTGCTCTAGACGAAGGATCTGGCGTTCCGAAACATCTGCATGAACGGGGCATCCTCGCCCGGGTCGGTATCCAGACAATAGGAAAGATGGATTGCTCTGAACGCACGTTCCGGATGCGGCATCATGATCGTTGCACGACCGTCTTTGCTGGTCAGGCCCGTGATGCCGTCTTCCGATCCGTTCGGGTTGAACGGATACCGTTCCGTCGCCTTTCCATAATTGTCGACATAGCGTGCGGCGAGCAGTTTCTTCGCTTTCTTTTTCGAGCCTGTCTTGCTGAAATCTACGAGTCCTTCACCATGCGCGACGGGAACACCGAGCCGTGATCCTTCCATCCCCTTGAAGAAGATTGAGGGTGATTTCATGATCTCAACCGTTACGAACCGTGCTTCGAACTGTTCCGACCTGTTGCCAGTGAAGTCAGGCCAGGCCTCTGCGCCCGGTATAATCCCCTTGAGCTGTGAGAGCATCTGGCATCCGTTACATACGCCGAGCGAGAAAGTATCGGTCCTGGCGAAGAACTCTGCGAACATCCTTTTTAGCTTCTCGTTGTAGAGGACTGACTTTGCCCAGCCAGAACCGGCCCCGAGCACGTCGCCGTAGGAGAACCCGCCACATGCGACAAGGCCCGAGAAATTCTTGAGTGTCTGTCGATCTGCGAGCAGGTCGGTCATATGCACATCGATGCAGCTGAAGCCTGCGCGATCGAATGCGGCAGCCATCTCCACCTGCCCGTTCACACCCTGCTCCCGGAGAATAGCCATGCGTGGCTTTGCGCCTGTTGGTATTGCGGGCGGCGAATTGAAAGTCACTTTGAACGACATACCTGGATTCTTTTCATCCAGGATATTGTCGTATTCCTGTTTCGCGCAGTCTGGATTATCGCGCAGCGCCTGCATGCGATAGGTGAGCTCCGACCACAATCTGTTAAGTTTTGTCACTTTCTCCGAGTAGATGTCGTTCTCACCGAAGCTGACCGTGAGTCGGCCCTTCTTCGTGGGCTTTCCAAGCACCGAACTCATGGTATCTACGTTATGCTTCCTGAGGATTTCGTTGACCTCCTGCAATTTGTCCGGCAGCACCTGGATCACTGCGCCGAGCTCTTCCGAGAACGCTATGGCAAGCGGATCATTGCCGAGCTCATTGAGTTCGATTTCCATGCCCAGCCTGCCGCCAATCGCCATTTCTGCAAGTGTAACGAAAAGTCCGCCATCCGAGCGGTCATGATATGCCAGGAGCAGGTCGTTCCTGATCAATTCCTGGATTGCGCCGAAGAAATCCACGAGATCTTTCGGCTCATCGAGGTCCGCACATTCATTACCAAGCTGATTGTGGACCCGTGCCAAAGCAGAGCCGCCCAGACGGTTCTTCTTGCGGCCGATATCGATCAATATAAGCAGCGAATCATCGACTTTCTTGAGGTCCGGCGTCACGGTCTTGCGTACGTCCTGTACGGGTGCGAACGAGCTGACAACCAGGCTCATCGGCGCGGTCATTTTTTCTTCGCCTTTCGATGTATCCCAGAGCGTGCGCATCGAAAGTGAGTCCTTACCGACAGGGATAGCGATTCCCAGTTCCGGGCATAGCTCCATGCCCACTGTCTTCACCGTATCAAACAGGTTTGCGTCTTCGCCGGGCTGTCCGCATGCACACATCCAGTTGGCCGAGAGCTTGATGTCGCCGATTTTCGCGATGCAAGCGGAAGCGATATTGGTGATGGCTTCACCAACGGCCATGCGGCCTGAAGCGGGCGCGGAGACAAGCGCGATGTTTGTGCGTTCACCAATAGCCATTGCTTCACCGCGATAGGTATCGAAGGTGGATGTAGTTACTGCAGCGTCCGCGACAGGAACCTGGTGAGGGCCGACCATCTGGTCGCGTGCGACCATGCCGGTAATCGAGCGGTCGGCGATCGTGATCAGGAACGTCTTGTTTGAGACTGCCGGCAGTTGCAGCACTCGCCTTGCTGCTTCCTCGATTGAAACCCGGCTGAGATCCAACGATGCGTGTTTTTCCGAGAGGTGTGCAACATCGCGAAGCATTTTTGGCGGCTTCCCGAATATGACGTTCAGGTTGATATCGATCGGGTTGTTCTTGAAATGGTCGTCATAGAGCACCAAATTCCCATCACCCGATGCCTGGCCAATGACGTATACGGGACATCGTTCGCGTGCGCAGAGTTCGAGGAAGCGGTCCAGGTCTTTCGGGCTCACAGCCATGACGTAGCGTTCCTGCGCTTCGCAGCACCAGATTTCCATTGGGCTCATCGAGCGATCTTCGTTGGGCACCTTGCGCAGTTCGAACTTCGCACCTGTCTCAGAGATGAGTTCAGGGCATCCGTTCGAGAGGCCGCCGGCGCCCAGGTCGTGGATACTGAGGATCGGGTTCCGTTTCTTGAGCGCAATACAAGCATCGATCACTTCCTGGCAGCGTCTCTGCATTTCGGCGTTGTCGCGTTGGACCGAATTAAAATCGAGATCTGCCAGGTTGCTGCCGGAATCCATGGATGAAGCTGTACCGCCGCCGAGTCCGATCCGTAATGCGGGTCCGCCGATCTGGATAACGTATGCGCCTTCGGGGATATCCTTCTTGTGAGTATGTTCCCGTTTGATGTTGCCCATGCCGCCGGCGATCATGATCGGCTTATGGTAGCCGCGGTAGCGGTCGTTATAGCGTTCTTCGAATGTCTTGAAGAAACCTGTGAGTTGTGGACGGCCGAACTCGTTACCGAACCTGGCGCCGCCGATCGGGCCTTCCAGCATGATATCCAGCGGTGAGGCGAGTCGTTTTGGAAATTCGGCGTAATCAGTTTCCCAGGGCATGACGAAATCGGGGATGCGCAGGTTCGACACCATGAAGCCACAAAGGCCGGCTTTTGTTTTGCTGCCGGTTCCTGTCGCGCCTTCGTCGCGAATCTCGCCACCGACCCCTGTTGATGCGCCGGGGTAGGGAGCTATTGCGGTCGGGTGGTTGTGTGTCTCCACCTTCATGATGATATCTTTGGCGACCGCGTTATACTTGTATTTCGGCTCGTTGTTGCGTGAGATTTCGAACCATGCTTCCGTGAAGCCTTCGATCACTGCCGAGTTGTCTGAATATGCCAGAAGCGCACCTTTTGGGTTCTGCTTGTACGTATTGCGGATCATGTCGAAGAGCGACAGGTCTTTCTTTTCGCCATCGACTATCCAATCAGCATTGAAGATTTTATGTCGGCAATGTTCCGAGTTGACCTGGCCGAACATGACCAGTTCAACGTCGGTAGGGTTGCGTTCCGCGTTCTTGTATTCCCTGTAGAGGTAATCGATTTCTTCATCGCTCAGCGCGAGTCCGATTTCCTTGTTGGCCCGGGCCAGTGCGTCTTTGCCGCCCATGAGCACATCGACAGTGACACAGGGGGCTGGATCCATATGGATGAAGATGTCCGAGATATCTTTGTAGACGCCTTCAACCATGCGATCATGGAAAAGGTTGAGCGCCGGTTGCAGTTTCTCGAGAGAGATCGTTTCGTTGTCAGAGCCGACCAGTTCGTAGTAGATCCCGCGCTCGACGCGGAGCACGTCCATGATTCCACAGTTCCGGAAAATGTCGGTGGCTTTTGATGACCATGGCGAGATTGTGCCTTTGCGTGGGATGACGAAGAAGCCCGGACTGGGTTGATGTTCTTCGCCTGCGTTAAGCAGTGCGCGGGTGCGTTCGAGTATTTCATCGTTGAGCGCGGATTTCGATTCGATGAAGTATACGTAGTTTGCCTGAATCTGTTTGATGTCTTGGCTGGCGGCCTCTCTTGCACAGGCTTCCAGGAGTGCCTTTACGCGGAACCCTGATAGTGCTTCTGAACCTGCGAGTACGAGTGATTTCATCCTGTGTTGTTATCTCCCGGCGTTTGTGGAAAAGAGTGTTATAGCCGCAAACTTAGGCATGGGCAAGCCAGTTGAGACCAGATAACGGAAGACGGCACCATCAAGAAGAGTGTGTACATTTAGACAGGAGAGGATCGCCGATAGATCTTCCTGGAACATTCAACCATTTTTTCTGACATATTATTCCATAGACATACGTTTCCACAGATACGGGGCTTTCGAAGGCCCCGATCCTGTTTATTCTTGATCTTAGCTGCCTGAAGAGGTTTTCGCATCGGCCTGTCGTGGTGGGCTTGCTCCGGCGGAACGGTGTCAAAGATTCTTCATAAATATGTGCGCATAAGCGAACGGCTGAGAATGGGCTGTTCTTTTCAATATCGGTGGTTACCTGAGAAATGTTCATGAATCGAGTGATATCAGAACCAGGAAACTCCTCAGATAGCTACGTCCGTAACGAGTACCAGGGTGTCGCCAACCATGCATTACCTAAATAATAGGACTGTGACCCCGTAAACTATGACCCCGTAAACGGAAGTTGGCCTGGGTAGCGCGGTTTTGCCGAAACCGCTGAAGGAATGAGCTGCTCTCCCGCATTGCATCACGCTGGGTGGGGCGTTCTGTCCCAGGGCGCTGTTGGCCATTTGCGCAGAATTGGATGGGAGTTATTCGATGTGTTTAAGTAGAACATCACCCGCGCTCTTAGCCCATCAAGGCGAGCAGTTCGCGAGTGGCGGCGGCGGGGTCGGTGGCGGCGGCGATGGCCGTAACGACGGCGATGGTCTGCGCGCCTGCAGCGCGCAGCTCGGGGATCTGCTGCTTCTTGATCCCGCCCATGACTGTGAACGGTATGTTGATGGCGGTTGCGATTGTCTTCAAGCCGGCGATTCCCAGGAATTCTTCATCCCACTGTTTCGTCTGTGTCGGGAAGAGGGGTCCGATATTGACATAAGATGCGCCGGCCTTCTGTGCTGCGACGGCTTCGGGGATATTGTGGCTTGATGCGCCGATTATGAGGTCTGGGGCGCTTGCGCGTGCTTCGGCGATTGGCATATCCTGTTGGCCCAGGTGTATGCCATCTGCTCCGACTTCCAGTGCGATATCCAGGTGGTCGTTGATGATGAGCAGTGCATTCGCTGCTTCTGTGAGCACGCGTGCTTCTCTGGCGAGTGTGATGAAGTCGTTGTGTGCGAGTTCTTTCTCGCGCAGTTGGATCAGCTGGATGCCACCCGCGAGTGCGGCACGGATGATTTCAGGTGTTGTGCTTCTGCCCGACATCGATCCCGATGTGACCAGGTAAATCCCGGCCGCCTTGAATCGAGTCATTCGGTTTTCGTATCCGGTTATCATTGTTTCATTTTGTGCAAGAAGGCAGGAATCTGTTCAATTTCGCTGAATATCCGCCATTCATGGAGAATCATTATGTAACGTACTGCATAATGGTTCCATGAGAATGCACGAAAGAGTTTATGATGCGGTGCTTGCGGAGCACCTTGAAAACCACAAATAGCTGGCTTTCGTGATCGGGTCGTGCCATGTGGGCAAGACTACGACAAGGCGGCGATACAACGCTGATAACATGTAAATCAGAAGAGCTATGGCCCGAAAAAGGCCTCTGACAAGGCAAAAGGGGCAACAGGCGCGAAATACGGGCATAATTCTAAATTGCATTGGTGCTTGCGCTCTCAATCAAATTCCGGTATCACCTGCCCCGATAGTCTTTTCGGGCAGATGTCCATATCGCTCGAAAACATATTCCTATCGACTCATAGTGCGTCCTTGAATCAGAAGGCCGCCCAATAACCGCGAACGACGCGGTCATTTCTTTTGCCACATGTCCGGAGGGTAGAGATTTGAAGAAGGACCGGACATAAGGAAAGAAATGAAAGAACAGATAGAAGCGCCACTTGCGCGCTGGGGGCGTGCTTTGCCTCTACTCAAACGGCGACCACAGGGCGTCTTTGGCTCCCTGATCCCTAAACTCCAGAAAGCCGTGGCTCAAGAAGGCTACGTCGTTCCTACGCCTATCCAGGAGCAATGCATTCCGCATCTGCTGGAAGGACGGGACCTGCTTGGTATTGCCCAGACGGGTACCGGTAAAACTGCGGCATTCAGTCTGCCACTTCTGCAGTGGCTCTCTGAGAACCCGAGCAAACGTCAAAAAGGAACGCCCCGTGCATTACTCCTCGCACCTACCCGCGAACTCGCGGCACAGATCGGCGAGAGCATTGAAACCTATGGCCAGTTCCTGAAACTGCGGCATACGGTTGTCTTTGGTGGTGTGGGGCAGGGCAAACAGGTTAGAGACCTGGGAAGAGGCGTCGACATTATCGTGGCCACGCCCGGGCGTCTTCTCGACCTGATGCAGCAGGGCTTCATCCGCTTGAGCAGCATAGAGATCTTTGTTCTCGATGAAGTCGATCGCATGCTCGACATGGGCTTCATTCCCGACATCAAGCGGATACTGGCCCGGATCCCCAAGGAACGACAGACCCTCTTCTTTTCGGCGACCATGCCGCCCAGGATTGTGGCGCTGGCCAAGAGCATGGTCAAAGACCCGGTTCGTGTGACCATTGAGCCCGAGAAACCCACCCTTGAGACCATCAAACAGAAAGTCTTTTTCGTGGGGAAGGGGGACAAAGAGGCCCTCTTAACCTCTATTCTGGAAGATCCTAAAGTCAGCAAGGCGCTTGTGTTTGTGCAGATGAAACATGTGGCCAACCGTGTTGCGAGCAAATTACGGTCTGCCGGTGTTCATGGCGACGCGATCCACGGGGACAAGACGCAGTCGGCGCGAACGCGGGCGCTTGACGGGTTCAAGCAGGGGCGGTTCCGTGTGCTTGTTGCCACGGATGTTGCGGCACGTGGACTGGATGTCAACGATATCAGTCACGTGATCAACTATGATCTCCCCGTCGAAGCTGAAACCTACGTGCATCGAATTGGCCGCACAGCCAGGGCAGGCGCTGATGGCGATGCCATATCGTTCTGCACCGCATCGGATCGCCCCTATCTCTGGGCCATTGAGCGATTGCTGGGCGAACCCGTACCTCCGGTACTCGAGCATGAATTCCATTGCGACATAGCCTGCCGCGCGAAGAAGCCGCCACCCCGCAGTTTCGGCGGAGCGCGTGACCGCAGACGCAGTGGCGTTCGTTCGTTCGGCAACATGGGTGGCAGACGACGACGCTAGAGCGGTTGAAGAAATACTGTAGCCGGAGAGGCGTGGCGAATGCGACAGGGACAAGGAAGGCGAAGCAGTAATAGTT
>JAUXFM010000087.1 GCA_030622955.1 Lentisphaerales bacterium | reverse complement strand
GCTGCCACCATGCCCGAACAGAGGGCAAGCGCTGCCGTGATGCAGAGGAGCATAATCCGCATGGCTCGTGATGTATTCATGGCTTAGAACTCACTCAGAAACACATAATACAGCGATAAATATACAAGCATGGCGTGACATTATCAAGAATTGTGGATGAGAATTTTGTGTGACGGTGCTCTGCCGCATGCCTATCCATCCCAAAACGGATGACTGTTCGCACCTGTTTCCTTGTTTTCAGCCCTATACGCCAGTGGTTTGCACGCGAATGAATCATGTTAAACTACATGGCCGTCCTCAAATCCAGAAGTCAGTCATGACGTCACTTCAAAACCCACAAGGCAAGGAGTTCTGGCAATACCCAATCCTGCTTGATGGAATTGCCAGGAAAGCTTAACGTCTTACTATGAAGGTGATCCGGGCAAAGTCAGCTGGCTTCTGCGAAGGCGTCAAACGCGCGGTCGAGAAGGCACGCGAACTCGCCCAGACCTCAACCGAACCAGTGCATACCGATGGCGCACTCATTCATAATGAGCAGATGATGAAAATCCTGCGGGCCGAGGGAATATCTGAATGTGATGATGTCAGTTCCCTCTCAGAAGGTTCCCTCCTCGTAAGAGCACACGGTATCCCGCCGGAGCGGCGCAACCTTCTCAAGACACTACCAATCAGGCTGGTGGATGCAACTTGCCGCGATGTTGCCAGGATACAGGGATTGATCAAGAAGAGGACAAAGCAAGGCTACCATACAGTAGTGTTCGGCGATGCCGGACATCCGGAAGTTGTCGGCCTCCTGGGGTTTGCTGAAGGAAACGGCACCGTCATAAGCAACACTGAAGAGATCGCACTGATCCCGCAGGTCGAGCGCCTGTGCCTCGTGGCGCAATCTACGCAGTTTCCTGCATGTTTTGACAGAATAGCATCAGCCCTGCTCCAGCGCTTTCCTGACGCAGAAGTGGTGGACACCATCTGCGAATCAACAAAGGCCCGTCAATCGGAGCTGCGATCACTCGCGGAGCAAGCCGATGTGATTGTGGTGGTTGGAGGGAAACACAGCGCAAATACACTGAGACTGGTTGCGCTTGCCGGCGAATTGAAACCAACAGTTCATATACAAACTGCAGACCAGTTAGATCCGGCAGATTTCGAGGATAGAGAACTTGCGGGATTGACGGCCGGAGCCTCAACACCGGAATTCATCATCGATGAGGTCGCAAAGAGCCTCGAATCACTCTAATTCAACGGCCCCCGTCAGATTGGGCCGCAACCACAACGCGCACCGGCACGACCACCGGGTAGCGAACCCCCTTGACCCAATATTCCTTGCCATGCACCGTCATACTCCTGCCGACCAACGGTTTCAACGTCTCAGGGTTCCCCTTGACATAGCAAACAGTGGCGGCCTTCCCTTCGTCGTACCGCACGAGACACAACTTGCTGGGTCTGCGCCACACGAAACTAGCTTTCTTGAGCGCACCCTTGTAAGTAACCGTCCGGCCCTGTTCATGAGAAGTATCGATGGTTAAGCCCTCAACGCCTGTCTTCTTTGACTCGTCAGATGTGCCCGATACATTCGTTTTAACAGGCATCGGCTCATCTGACGGCAAGGGAGGCGGGCGGACAGCAGCAGTCTCTACGGGCTTTGCCTGCTTGATCGGCTCAATGGGCACCGGTTTGGCTACCTTCGGCTCTACAGGCTCCGCCCACTTCACCGGCTCCTCTATAACTGTTGTCTTAACGGGTATGAGTGGCGTAACAGGAACACGGACAGGCTTGATTTTCTTGGGCGGCCCATCGAGATCAACCAGGCTCCGGCTAATCCACAGATAGCTCCCTTTCGGTGGCGCAACTCTCAGCCACTCACCCTTGGCCTCTCTTACTTCGACGTCATCATCTTTATTCAGCTTGCCGACAACTGTGTAGTTGATGCCGGCACCTGCCCTGATATTAACGCTGGCACCCTGAACAACGCCCTGCTTCACGAGGTCGCCATATATCCACATGTCGACATCGTCTGGCGGCACGATCTTCATCCATTCTTTCTCAATCTTGACGACCAGCAGCACATCATCTACAGCAGCCTGTCCGACGGTCTCCCACTTCAAGCCGGGCCCTGCCCTGAGATTTACGCGATCGGCCAACACCTTTGCCTTGGATTTGGCCCCTGCATCTATTACGAGCAAAGACAACACAAGAACCATGAATAAAGCAGCACGCATCAGTTTCATCTTACACCCCTGTTAATTCCCTATCTCGCTGACGTCTCTCAGCATTGCTACCTCGCCAGGCCGCAGGTGGCGCCATTCGCCGGGCCGCAGCTTCCCTAATCTTAGCGGACCTGTGGCAATTCTGCAAAGCCTCTTGACCGAATACCCCAGGATGCTGAACATCCTGCGTATCTGCCGCTTCCGCCCTTCTCTGAGGACCACCTCACAGAGATGGCCTGTCTTCCCCGCTTTCCTGGATTTCACATGGACTGCCCTTAGAAGCTCACCATCGGACATGACCCCTTTTCTCATTTCGACAACATGTTCTGGACTGACCGCGTTCTCGGTCCAAACCCTGTATCTCTTTTCAACATGGTGCCTTGGGTGCATCAGCCTGTGTGCCCAGTCGCCGTCATTCGTAATGATCAGAAGTCCTTCACTTTCCTTATCGAGCCGGCCAACGCAATAGATGCGCTCTGAGATGGCAGGAATACAGTCAACGAAGGTCTGTCTGTCATGGGTGTCCTTAGAGGTGCACAACACACCACGGGGCTTATTCAGCAACATGTAAACGCTCTTCTGTGGCGCAACGCGCTTGCCCTCGACTCTGACCTGATCACCGGGACCAACCTTAACGCCCTGCCTTTCGACAACCGCACCATTCAGACGGACATGACCATTCTCAATAATCTCTTCGCAGGCACGTCTTGAACCCATACCACAATCTGCCAGGTATTTCTGCAATCGTATCTTCTTTGTAGTGTCGTCCATAACTAGTCAATCCTGCGAACCCGTTTCACTTATTCGCTCCCGGTTTTCTTTAAGAAGTTCCAGAAGAATGCTTTTACGTCCCTAATCGTGAATTCTCCGAGTAAAGGAGTCAAACAGTTTTGCAGGATCCTCTAACTAACCCAATGGATGCATCCAGTTTAGCCGCAACATGCCGGAAGGCAAGGGCGTCGGGACAAAAAGAAGGACAGAAAACGGCTACGGTATAGACGCATAGCAGAAAAAGCGGATCCCGATCTACATAAAGCCCGAGACTATTCGGACTTAGTCTTGGGCAGACCAAGAGCTCGATCGCCATCTTTCCATTTTCCGCGCTGGCGGAGCAGATCAATGCGCTCGAAACGCTTCAGGACGTTTCGCTTCTCCCTGATCTTGCTCGCCGATTTGAGACTCGAATGCTGCGACATCTGTCTTCTCCCCTTATGAAAACGTCGTTATGTTTAGGGTTATGCAAGCCCTATGTCAAATGCATTCTTGGCCTAATCTCGTTGAATCGCGAAGATCGGCGTAATGCGACACCTGGTCTTGCCGGATTCCTCGCATACTACCGGAGGCAAGAATACAGCAATATGGCGTCCCCAAGGTAGTCGTTGAGGGCAGGAAGGCAGTCCCGAACATTCGATTTTGGTGGCATTTCTGTATAGCGCTCGTAGCGCTTCTTGCACTGACTGGTACAGGCCTTGCCGTCAACAACCTGATGCGGGTAATAGTTGAGCCGCCTTCTGCCGCCTGCCCCATTGCAGCCGACCAGCTCGCCAATGAAACAGCAAATAGCGAGAAATGGCTCACCCACAGGAAAGCCCAGGCCCGGGCCACTCTTGCTGCCACAGGGATCAGCCATGGCTATACGATGGACCAGGTGCCTAGAGCCCTCGGTACACCGGCATCAACCAGGACACTCGGGAACAGGACCATGTGGACATATAACCGTGGCACCGTTATCATCCGCAGAAACGGCTGTGGCTAGCTGGTCGCGTCAGCTCGACACGTACCGACCGGTATTGCCTGGAGTAGGTTCTAATTGCCCCACCGGCCTCCTTGCTGTAGCATTCGATGAACTTATGGAGTTACTTCATTGAAAATGCAGCTCACCAAACCTCTGGTAGTTTTTGATATTGAAGCTACTGGGATCAGTGCCAGGTCTGACAGGATCGTCGAACTTGCCATCCTGAAAATCATGCCCGACGACCGGCGCGAAATGCACACATTCAGAATCAATCCGGGTATACCCATACCCCCTGAGACAACGGCTATTCATGGCATTTCTGACGAGGATGTTGCCGATTGCCCCAGATTCGAAGAAATTGCTGGCAAGCTTCTCAAACTACTCGAAGACTGCGACCTCTGTGGATACAACGTATTACGGTTCGACATCCCCATGCTGACAGAGGAATTCGCGCGCGCAAGGATCACCTTCAAGCAGACCGGACGACGGGTAATCGATGCTCAGCGCATCTATCACAGGCGTGAGCCTCGCGACTTGGCGGCAGCACTCTCATTCTTCTGTGACAAAGAGCATGTGGATGCGCATGGCGCCGAAGCAGATGTACGTGCGACTTACGAAGTACTCGAAGGTCAGTTAGACAAGTATCCCGACCTGCCGCACAACGTTGAAGAACTCGATGCCTACTGCAACCCGACCGATCCAAGTTGGGCGGATAGAAACGGGCGCCTGCGATGGAGCAATGGTGAAGTCGTCATCAATTTCGGGCGCAAGAAAGGCATGAACTTGAAACAGCTAGTGCGTGACGACAAAAACTTCCTGAAATGGATCCTGAAAAGTGATTTTCCGGAGGACACCAGATTGATAGTACAGGATGCGCTCAAGGGCGTCTTTCCAGAACCGCGCTGAGCCTCAGCTCACTTCGAGATTGGATGTTCTCCGCTCATTCCGCCTGTTACTCTGCCAGCAGAAGATTCAAAAACCCGATGGTCACCTGCCCTACCGTTTCCAGACTCGCAGCACTCAGCTTCTCCATCGTATCTTCAGTACTGTGCCAGTAGTCATTCAAGCCTGCACGCGACCCATACTCAAAATCTATTATGTCTATAACCGGCATGCCGGCTTCGGCGAACGGAACATGATCATCTATGATCGCACGGCCATATAGCGAAAAGAACTCGCGCTTGCCCGCTTTCTCAGCTGCCTTGAACAGGCTGGCTATCAACAATCTCGATGAGTTCCTCGGAACCGTTATGTTCAGATCCCTGTCTCCCACCATGTCCAGGACAATCACCGCCTTGACGTCTCCGACCACACCAGCCTCTTTCAGGCACTCCGCCATATGCCTGCTGCCATGCAAACCGTCAATTGCTCCGTAGTGCTTCGTGCATTCCTCGCCATCGACAAATGCTAACTGTATTTCGGGTCCCGCAACCGGCCCCCTGCCCAGCACTGATGCCAGCTCCAGCAGTAGCCCGGTACTCGAGCCAGAGTCATTCGCTCCAACAAACTTGCGACTTATCCCTTTCTTAGTATCATAATGAGAAACCAGGATGATGATGCCCTCACCCCTGCCCGGAATTCTGCCTACAACATTCCTGAAGGTAGATTTGCCGTTAGGCGTTGTATCCTCAAATTCATCTACCTGCGTCTCGATACCCAGTTCGCGCAGCTGGCCCGATATGTAATCAGCAGCCCTGACCGCACCCCTGCTGCCCGATTCCCGCCTGCCCAGCGCCACGAAAGCAGCTGTTCGTTCCAACGCTTTCTCGCCACTCAACGCAGAGGCATTGAACTTTACGACCGCTTTCTTCTGTGGCTCCTCCGCTTTCGGTGCACAGCCCGGCGTCATGCAGACCGTGAAGAATGCCAGAATCGCAAGGATTACTCTTGTATGCATGTCAAACAATGCGGAATCAGACCTCGTTTATGCCGATCAATTCCATGATCCTGCTAAGTTCGTCGTTAGAGAAGAAGTCGATTTCAAGTGAGCCTTTTGCTTTCTTGCCATTTGCAAGTGTCTTGCATGAAGAGAGCCTCACGCTCGTACCGAGATGCCGGTGCAGTACATCTGCCAAGTGTACAAGATGGTCGGAGGGAATGTCGTCACGTTTGGCACGTGGCTTCCGAGGGATCTTCTTTACCTTCTCGACGAGTTTTTCAAGATTACGGACAGAAAGACTCTCCCTGGCAGCACGTTTCGCCAGGGCCACCTGCTCTTCCGCAATATCAAGACTCAACAGAACCTTCGCATGACCACCGGTAAGGCTTCCTTCGCTCACGAGTTTCCTGATGGACTCTGGCATCCCCAGCAGGCGCAGAGCATTCGCGACCGACGCCCTGGCCTTGCCCACCTTTGCGGCAATCTCTTCCTGTGTAAGGCCGAACTTCTTCTTCAGCTTCTCATAGCCTTCGGCCTCGTCAATAATGTTGAGCCCCTCACGCTGCAAGTTCTCTATCAGCGCCATTTCCAGGACATCCTGATCATTCGCCTCCATGACGATTACCGGCACATCTTTCAGACCACTGGCAATGGATGCCCTCAGCCGTCGTTCACCGGCAATGAGCTCATAGTCATGGCCGACCTGGCGGACAAGGAGCGGTTCAAGCACACCACGTTCCTTGATGGAGTTCGCAAGCTCTTCAAGAGATTCCTGAGTAACAGTCTGCCGAGGTTGCAAGGGGCTTCTCTTGATCCTGTCCGTCGTCACCCTGAGGACAGCACCTTCGCCACCCTCGCCACCCGCAACTGGCACATCCTTTATCAGTGCCCTCAATCCTCGTCCCAGCCCACGCTTTACTGCCATTTTAATCCTCCGGAATCTAAGCCTTGCTATGTTCAGATATGATAGATATGTCTGCCTTCAGTGCGCCGCCCGGCTCCACCACCAGGTGCGAACCGTGTAATTCGCCCTTCAGGAAACCGCCGGCCTGCACAAGAATCAAGCCCTCCGAGAAGAGCACCGCATGCAACGTGCCCGCAACTGTAACGTCACGACATGACAGCTTGTGCTCAAATGCGAATTCACCACCCGCCTCGACAACAATGTTCTTGGCCCTGATATCCTTGATATCGAAGCGTGCCGTAGGAGCGAGCTGGAGGTGCCCCGTCTCAACCCGTGCATCCTTCACCGCGCCGGCCAGCAACAGTTCCCTGGCCCGCACATCACAACCCTTGAGCTTTCCCGTTTCAGTTACTGTCACTTTTCCTATCGTCCTGATCGATTCGGTATGCTCGTCTTCTATTACGTGATCAACATTCTCGAGGCGCTGCCTGCACTTCGGGCACTGGGTGGTCCAGACACGGCCCTGCATCACGAACATGTAAGAACACTCATAGCAGACGATCTCGTGGCGCGGAGGCAGAGCGGTATGACCGATCCTGGGCGACGGTGGCTTGCCGTCGCTTCCAATGACAAGCGGCTGTGGCCCCCGGGGCAATGGCCGCGGCTCCGGCTTCTGTGGTGCGGGGCCAGTCCTAATCCTTGGCCGTGCGGGCTGTAGCCCCGCACGCCGGACAGCCTCCACAGCAACAAAACCACTGACCACGTTAGCCTTGTCAGGATCGGGCATTGTTTACTCCGCAATCTAGAAACGGTTCAATTACTTCTTGCTGAAGATATCCTCAGGTTTCTCCGCCAGCTCGTCCTTCACGCCTTTCTTGAGTTTGGTCTTTATCTCTTCAAGCTCCATATTCCCATCGGCTCCAATTGCGTCCAGGCTACCCGGGCTCTTTGGCCTTCTTGCAGAACTGGTCAACGGGTTAACCTCGGATTTGCCGACAAAGCTGACGCCATCTTCGACTGAAAGACGTTTTGCCTTGATGTCACCAGTGACCTTGGCACTCGACTTGAGTTCAATCCTGTCCTTGGCCATGATGTTGCCGTTGACTTGGCCCAGCACTGTCGTACTGTCAACAGAAATATTTCCTCTTATCACCGCGTTTTTACCGATGACTGCATCGGCGCTGCAGGAAAGATCTCCGTTAAGTTTGCCGTCGATATGTATGGCCGAGGCGCTCTTCACTGTCCCGACGATCTCAACATCTTCCGTAATGATTGCCTGTGCTGTTCCCTGTGTCTCCATGGTCACTATTCCTTTCTCCTTTTGAGTACTATTCCATCAATATTCTACAAGAAGCGCTTCTACGGGTACATGCCGGGGTTATCGAGCCCCATCGTCTCCGGCAGATCCAGCAGTAGGTTCATGTTCTGCAATGCCGAACCAGCCTGACCCTTAACAAGATTGTCTATGTACGACACGACCCTGAGCTTGCCCGTCCGCTCATCAACGGTCACCACCAGGTTACACCTGTTGGTGCCACGCACATGAACCGAAGCAACCGCCGCCTGCGAATCGTAGACTGTCACAAAACTCTCGCCATCATACGCATCGCGGTATGCGCTCAGTACGTCCTGTTCGCTCACCCCTTCAGTAATGTCACCATACAAAGTCGACATGATGCCACGACAAACGGGCACGACCTGCGCAGTGAATGTGACTTTCACATCTCTGCCAGCCAACGCCCCGAGTTCCTTTTCGATTTCGCACACGTGCTGGTGTCCGCCCAGCTTGTATGCGTTCATCGAATCATAACGCGCCGGATAGTGAAACATCGCATTCGGCTGCTTACCTGCCCCCGACACACCTGTCTTACAGTCGCAAACAAGACCGCTAAACGAGACTAATCCATTCTTGACGGCTGGCGCAAGACCAAGAATACAACTGACCGCGAAACAGCCGGGGTTCCCAACCAACCGAGCATCTGCATTGATGTCCTTGCGATGCAGTTCGGCCAAACCGTAAACAGATTCTGCGAGAAGTTCAGGAGCGGCATGCCCTGGTTCCCTACCCATCCTCTGTGCGTAATCGGCATAGGCGTCGGCTGAGTTAAAACGGAAATCGCCGCTGTAGTCGATCATCTTTGCGCCTTTGGACAGCTCGTCTGCCGCCAGGCTCATTCCCACACCGTCGGGGGTGGCAGTAAACACGATGTCGACCGGTTCCGATGCTTCTGCATCGCCAGCTGCCGAAATAGGCATGTCCAGGTAGCCGGCCAGGTGCGGATAGAGTTTGCTGATGGCAACGCCAACATCGCCTACTCCAACAAGGCAGGCAATTTCAACCTCAGGATGCCGTAACAACAGTTCGGCTATCCCAACCCCACCATATCCACCGGCCCCTATTATCTTCGCCTTCAATGACTTACCTCCAACACCACTAAATGCATATTCACGGAACCCCTCAAGCATGTCAAGGAATCAACAGGGGCAAGACGAACGAGATAGGAACCTATCGGCGCAGGATGATAGACAGTCGTAGCAACACACTCTGTCCAACGCCGTTGCATCAGCGGAGTCCGGTGGGAGGGGTCAATTCAAAATCAACCGTAATTTGATCATATTGAGTTAGGAATGCTGAAGAGAGGCCAGGGATCTTCTTCACCGCCGCCAACGCCTGCTTCACGGAATTGTCCATGACCTGGTTACCCGAGGATTTTGCAATGCGCCCGCCAGTGACAGTCCCATCGCCCGAAATACTGATGCGTGCCTCCGCGCGCAGTCCCTGGGCGGCCAGCGATTCTGGCTGGTGCCAGGCCTGGTACATCGCCCTGCGCACAATCTCGAAGTAAATCGCATTCTTGTCGGGATCCCGGGTTGTTGTTGTTCGACGAGGTTCATCATCGCCTGCAAGGCGTTTTCTGATATCTTCAGCAGACAATTCCGGCTTCTTCTTCGTAGGACGCCTGATTATGGTATCGCTCTTCTCAATCGATCTTCTTGCACGATCCGGGTTCGGCTCAGGTTTCCGCACCGGGTCCTGTCTCGGCGCTGAGACAGTTTCAGCCTCTGGTGCATCAAAAACAACGCTGACAGGAATGATCTGCTTTTCCTTGGGCTTGAAGCAGCCGCGTATAAGGGGGAAAACCGCAAACGCCAGCAGGAGGCCCAGGTGGACGATCGCCACCATTCTCAAGGTTTTCAGAAAGCCCCGCTTCATTCGGCATCCTCCGCCCGCGTAACAAGAGCCATTTTGGTTATTTTGGCGGCGTGCAGCATTTTAAGCACTTCAATGATCTTGCCGTACCTGATGGACTCATCCCCGCGAACGAGGACACGGCTATCGGGACTTATCTCTTTCATTGCCTTCATCTGCCCCGTCAATTCCTCAATGGAAATAGGCTCGTTGTCAAGATATAGCCCTCCCTTCTCATCCACCGTAATAGTCCTGCTCTCGTCCGCCTCGAGTTGATCAGCTTTGCCTTGTGGCAGGTTCACATGGACACCCTGCTCCATCAGGGGAAAGGTAATTATAAAGGTGATCAGGAGAATGAATGTCAAATCCATCAGTGGGGTCAGGTTGATCTCACTGATTTGCTTTAGTGATGTAAGTGGGGTCCTTCGCGCCACTGTCGTTCTCTCCAGCTAGTCCTTGTTGACGAAATGACGCTCAATATCACAGATGAACTCCTGCGCGAAATTATCCGTCTCAACTGCCAGGCGTCGGATCTGGTTGCTGAGCGTGTTGTAACCGATCACCGAGGGTAGCGCCACAAGCAGGCCCACGACCGTTGTGAGCAGCGCACCACTGATGCCCGGCGCAACCATTGCAAGCATCGCCTGTCCGGTAACGGCCATCCCGGCGAAGGCGTCCATCACACCCCATACAGTTCCGAGGAGTCCGAGAAAGGGAGCTGCCGTCGTCGCAGTTGCAAGGAACCCCATGCTATGCTCAAGCATGAGCGCTGCGTCGACAACTGTCCGTTCCGCCGTGTTTCTCACGTTCGATATCTGCACGGCATCCAGTTTCGGACGACCAGTAGAACTAACCTCACCCATGAAAAGATCAGACGGATCAACGCCGCCTGAGGTCATGCTCTCGCTGAGCGCCTGACAGGTTTGTGCGTAAACAGCATAGAGCGGACTTCCCTCATGCTTCCCTCTCTTCAGAAACAGCGATATGGGATGAGGGCCCTTTCTATATGCAGCAAGGAACCGAGACGACTCGCGTCGTGCTTTGTAGAGCTCGTTCATCTTGCTGATCATAACTGACCATGCATAGACAGAGCCGGCGAACAGGATCCATACGATCAGTTTACCCGGAAGATTTGATTCGCTGTAGGCAAAGTTAATATTTGCCAGTGGAAGCGTCAGCCTGAAGAACGCTGGGATGATCATGTCTAAGCCCCTATAAAACCCCCGAAAACCCTGATTTTGGCGGGCATTTTAGGCCCATCCACCGCACACGTCAACCGCCAAAAAAAGAAATGGCGGCCTGAGATTAACTCTCCGGCCGCCACTTCAAGATACCATCGCACGGGCGCTATCGCCCTTACGCGTTACTTACTTCTTTTTCTTAGCTGTGGCCTTCTTCTTCGTGGCCTTCTTCTTCGTGGCCTTCTTCTTTGTGGCCTTCTTCTTCGTGGCCTTCTTCTTCGTGGCCTTCTTCTTCGTGGCCTTCTTC
>JAUXFM010000056.1 GCA_030622955.1 Lentisphaerales bacterium | reverse complement strand
TTAGATTGGACTCCCGCCTGACCGACTACAGGAATGATGATTTTTAGCTTATGAGTTCCCTTTGCAAAGCAAAGGCTTAGGGCTGACCAGTCATGCGCAGGCGCACTTTCCCTATTTCTTGCTCAAACTCCAGCTCGTTGATTTCCCCTTCGTCTCCCACCACAAAAGCGTATGAAACAAATATTCAGGTGTATCCATGCCATCAGCATAGACGGCTACAGTTGAGAAGCTCTGGCAACCCCGTAAACTGGAGTTGTGGCACTCCCCTCGACCATCCACCTACCTTCAAGAATGTACTGGCGATTTCCCTCCGTGATATTGTACTGGGCCGACATACTTCCCGCAGAGGTAATGATCTGCGTTGTCACCACTCCAAGGTTCGTCGAAATGACCGATACTGTGCTATTCGTCGATCTACTGCTGCTGTTTGCCTCACTCTCACTAACGCTTACCGCCCTGACAAAGCCGGCGAAATCCACCTTCCGATCCAGCTCTGTATCAATACCGCTGAAATTGATGTGAGCTTCGGCAACAGTGGTGCCTGCCGGAACAGTTATTCCCACGGGGGCCATGACCACACTCGGCGCGCCAACATGTCCTTCGTAGTAAGAATTCCGATTATCCCATACCTGGACCATATTCCCATGCTGGCTAAGGAGCAGGTTCGTGATGCCCCTGGCAGGGACTACAGGCACGCCCTGTCTCCCCCTGTAAATACCCGAAAAATTCATATCCACTCCGGCACCTTTCGAGGTGTTGTAGCCCTCCTCATAGTCCTCCATCTCGCAGCTCACCACGAGAAACACAAACACCGCGAGAATGGCCGTAAATAAGAAGCAGCAACTTTTCTTCATCATATCTCCTTAGCAACCGCCTTCACACAATTGTGTCCTACCCAGCCATGGGTGGCGGTCAGTATCTAGTGATCTTTAAGCTAGGACATTAGCACTTTTCCGGAAAAGGTGTCAACTCATCCTGATTCTAGGCAAAAAGCACTGATAATCAGCCACTTTTCTATGGCCCTCTGATCCACTTGAGAATACATGCTGATGCGGCCACCAGCTAGGCATCTCAGGTTTCCTCGCAACACTTCCATCATGCGATCTGAAGCCAGCTCAGAATGAGCTCAATTCGCTAATTCTCACAACAGTGCAAAATCATTGTTGACGCTAACTTGATTCTCAGCAAATATACCGACTCTGAAAAGGTGCGAGCGTAGCTCAATTGGTAGAGCACCACCTTGCCAAGGTGGCTGTCGAGGGTTCGAATCCCTTCGCTCGCTCCAATTTACAGCACCTGTGGAGGCGTAGCTCAGTTGGAAGAGCAGCTGACTCTTAATCAGCGGGTCGGGGGTTCGAGTCCCTCCGCCTCCATGCCACTGGTAATGGATGTGTGACATTGAGACCGGTTCCGCACCTTTATGGGTACCATCTGATTACTGATGGTGGGCGAGCCGGGATTTGAACCCGGAAGCCTTGCGGCACAAGATCCTAAATCTTGCGTGTCTGCCAATTTCACCACTCGCCCTGCAGAAACTTGATGATCCATATGGAAAAGAATAGAACTGGCATCGAAAGCACGTCAACGTCAATTGCCGCAGTTTTGCAAATACTATAGCCGTCTTGGCTACTACGCGATTTAGCATCTTCGCAACAACCCATACGACCATGGCATTTCTTCAACGCTCTAGAGCGAAGCGATAAATGTCTCCAGCCGATCCATGCCCTCTCGAATGTTGTCCATGCTGCAGGCATAGGATAGTCGAATGTTTTCGTCATGCCCGAAAGGCTTGCCCGGCACCACTGCCACCTTGTGCTCGTTCAGCAGGCGTTCTGAGAAAGCCAGGGAATCCAGCCCAAGTTCTCCGATATTCGGAAACAGGTAGAATGCACCTTCGGGTTTGGGACAGTCCACTCCCTTGATATCGGTCAATCTCTTGTGCAGGTATTCTCTGCGTTCCGAGAAGGCGGCAACCATATCAGCCACACAATCCTGCGGTCCGGTCAATGCAACAATAGCACCATGCTGCGCAAAGGTGGTTGCCCCTGAGGTGCTGTGACTCTGCAGTGCTGTCATTGGTTTTGTGATTTCGAATGGCGCACCGATATAGCCTATTCGCCATCCTGTCATAGAATAGGCCTTGCTGAACCCATTCACGACTATTGTCTTCTTGAACAACTCGTCCGAGACACTTGCAATGCTTTTGTGGCTGACGCCATCGTAGAGAATCTTTTCATAAATCTCGTCGGAGATCACATAGAGATCATGCTTCACGAGCACCTGCGCCAGCTGTGAGAGTTCTTTTTCGGAATAGACTGATCCCGTAGGATTCGACGGGCTGTTTATAATAACGGCTTTTGTCTTGCCCGTGATGGCCTTTTCAAGCTGATCGGGCGTAACCTTGAAACCATTGGCTTCGGTGGACGCAACGAATACGGGCCTCGCACCTGCCACGCGCACCATTTCGGGATAGCTCAGCCAGTATGGTGTAGGGATTATAACCTCGTCCCCTTCACTGCAAATTGTCATTATGACATTGAACAGGGAATGTTTTGCGCCATCGCTCACAATGATCTGCTGCGGATCAAAGGTAAGCCCGTTATCGCTCTGCAGCTTCTCGGCAACCGCCTCCCTGAGCGCCGGCAGCCCTGCTGTCGGCGCGTATTTTGTACATCCATCGGCAAGCGCCTTGGCGGCGGCTTTCTTGATATGCTCGGGGGTATCGAAGTCGGGTTCCCCTGCCCCAAAGCTGCAGACGTCCTCCCCAGCTTGCAGGAGCGCCTTGGCTTTGCTCGTAATACTCAATGTAACTGACGGCGGAATGGCCGTGATTCGTCTATTCAAGTCCATGGTACTCTTCCACCCATCTTCTAACTGTGTCCTTCTCCATTCGGATGATGCCCAGCTCTCGCTCCGCGTTCTCTGGTGAATCAGAAGCATGTGCTGCATTAACCATAATGTTGCTCCCAAACTCTCTTCTTACCGAACCCGGCTCCGCCTGGCTTGGATCCGTGGGGCCGACAAGTCTCCTGATCTTCTGCACAGCGTCAACGCCCTTGTAGACAAGAGCCAGGCATTTCTCGCGGCCGGCATTCTGTTTTTCTGACTCGGGACAGTCCCAGGGGAAATAGCCCGTCATAAACTTGACAATCTGTCCAAATTGATCTCTCGCCCAAAGCGACGTAATCTCCGGCTTCAGATACGCCCTGATCTCATTCGGCATATCAAACCCAAATTCCTTGGCGAGCGCATTTCCTGCACGATTCGACACAATGCTTCCGCATTTCTTCTCGAGACTCGCACGCACCGGACCATAGAACTCTTCGGCCTGTGCCACCGTCATCTGGACGACCTTCGCACCAATGATCCTCAGGCCGGAGCAGGATAGCACGTCGATAATGTTCCCCGCCCTGAGGCTTGGGAATCTGAAATTGTCCGGTTTGAGCAGTACCAGCGTTCTCTGCACGTCACCTTTCCTTGGGACATCGCCCGCATCTCCCAACAGTCCGCCATCAGATTCCGAGAAAGAAGCCCACAGCCTGAGGGTCTCGATAGTTTCCTGCTCGCCTGGCCCCACGAGCACAGCAGGCTCGAAGTATTTCACGCTGCTGTCATCAGCCAGAATGAAGTCACCATACGTGTCGCGAATGGTCTCGCCGCATGTCATTTGAGGTCTCACATGGCCGGCAACATCCCGCACCTTGCGCACGGCGTTTTCGCCTTCAAACAGCAGAAGCATAACGCGATGCCGCAGGCCTGTATCAGGCTCCGGCGAATACTCCCTGACAATGTAATCTGCAAGAAGCCCACCAACCCCTCTCTTTTCAGGACTCTTCCCGACGAGTTCGGCGTATTTTTCGGCCAATTCAGCGCTCGGCCCGATCATACAGGCGCCGACGAGATCCAAGCCTGTCCGACTCATAAACCGCGCTATCACACCACCAGTCCTAGACTTGGCAATGGTGTAAGGATTTATCAGTACAAATGCGAGTTCTCTGGCCATGCTCTCCTGTCCACAAGGGTAAAAACGTTCAGCGTATAATTACTAACAAGTGCCGCAATTGTATAGTGAAAAAGAAGGGTATTATTCAGATCCAAACGGACCGATTTTGCAATGCATCTGCCCCCGCTCGAAGCCACATCCAAATGTTCTTGGAATACTGATTCTCGAGTACTATGCTACCGGGAACTGGTCGGCGGAATTGAGCATACCCACACCAGGGGGAACCAACTGTCATGAGTGCTGTATTACTTGCGGGTGTTGCACTGCTTCTAATCCTGCTAGGCTACGTCTCATACGGCCCCAAGGTCGCCAAATGGCTTGGGCTGAAGCACGACCAGGTCACCCCTGCCATAGAATATCATGATGGTGTGGATTTTGTGCCTGCCAAGCACTGGACAGTACTGCTGGGCCATCATTTTGCGTCAATAGCAGGTGCTGCACCCATTATAGGCCCTGTTATCGCCTGCCTCTTCTGGGGCTGGTTACCGGCACTCCTGTGGATCGTTCTTGGGGGCATCCTTTTAGGGGCAGTGCACGACTTCACTGCCCTGACCCTGTCCGTACAGGAGAAAGGCCGATCGATCACCACTCTCACCGAAAACGCACTTGGCAAGACTGCAAAGATCGCTTTCAGCGTTTTCGTCTTCCTGGCACTCATTCTCGTGGTAGCCGTTTTTGCAGCGGTGGCTGGCAAGACACTTGCCGCACAGCCGAAGGTCGTAATCCCGACATTCGGCCTCATCATCGTAGCGTTCCTGATCGGTTTCGCTATGTACAGCCTCCAATGGAATCTTCTGGCCTGTTCGATCCTGGGCGTGACAATGCTGGGCGGACTTATCTACCTCGGCGCACAATTCCCCATAGAACTGAACTTCGTCCGCGATACCTATGGACCGGAAGCCGTCAAGAAGACATGGACGATCATTCTGCTCATTTATGGGCTTGTTGCGTCCGTAATGCCCGTCACCCTGCTCCTGCAGCCGAGAGACCACCTGGCTGCTGTAGTTCTGTTCATCGGTATGTTTCTTGGATTCCTGGGCCTCGCCATCACCCGGCCCGAGATGAAGGCCCCCGCCATTGTGGCCTTCGACTCAAAGCTCGGCTGGCTCTGGCCGATGCTGTTCGTAACCGTGGCCTGCGGGGCCATCTCTGGCTTCCACAGCCTGGTCTCGAGCGGCACTACCTCGAAGCAATTACCGACAATGCGCGATGCCCGCCTCATTGGCTATGGCGGAATGCTTCTCGAATCGGCGCTTTCCGTGCTAGCAGTCATGGCCGTTGCAGCGGGGCTGTACTGGGGAGCTGCGCCAGACGGTTGTTCTTCGGCGCTTGTCTACCAGGAAGCGAGTAAGGATGGTAACTGGATCGGAGCATTCGGGATCGGCTATGGCGAGATCACTAAGTCACTCCTGGGTACGGCCGGACCACTGATCGGCATCACCATGCTCAAGACGTTTGTCATGACCACGCTCGACTCGGCAACGCGCATAACGCGATACATCTGTTCGGATCTGTTTGGCCAGGCCATGAAGATACGACTTCTCAGGAACAAGTACGTTGCGACAATCCTGGTCGGCTCCCTGGCAGCGAATCTCGCTATCCGTAACTGGAGTGCCATCTGGCCCGTATTCGGCTCGGCAAACCAGCTCATCGCCAGCGTCGTCTTCATTGTCGCCAGCGTTCATCTCATTCTACGTGGCCGCAGTTGTCTTTTCACCGCGATACCAGGTTTCATCATGTTGATAACAACATTGGGCGCGATGACTCATATGCTCCATACTTTCATTACAGCAGATAGCCCGAAGATTCTCCTTGCTGTTATCACCGTGACGCTTATGCTTCTTGCTCTATTCATTCTTACCAGAGGGATAATCGTCATTAAACGAACAATCAGTCAGCGCTCAACCGCATGAGGAAAGAAGTGAAGTATACAGACAAAGCACGCGAAGTATTGGACATCGAACTTGAAGGACTCAAAACCGTTCGAGACTCCCTTGACGAGAATTTCGACAGGGCTACTGAGATCATCTTGAAAGCTCTCTCTGCCAAGGGCAAGATTGTGGTCACTGGCATCGGCAAGAATCTGCATGTTGCACAGAAACTATCCGCGACACTCGCAAGCACCGGATCAACGAGCGTTGTTCTGAACCCATCGCAAGCTATGCATGGCGACCTGGGCATTCTCGACAAAGACGATGTTATGCTCGTCCTCAGCTACAGCGGTGAATCCGAGGAATTGATTTCCCTGCTACCCCTCGTAAAACGCGCAGGCGTCCCGGTCGTTGCCATGACTTCAACCCATGACAGTGCACTTGCTGCAAACAGTGACGCCGTGATCTGCGTCAAGGTCGAGCGTGAGGCATGTCCATTCAATATGGCACCCACCACAAGCACGACCGCGACTATGGCAGTAGGCGACGCACTGGCAATGGTCCTCATCGAGGCGCAGGGCTTCAAGAAGGAAGATTATGCAAAGCTGCATCCAGGCGGCGCCATCGGTCGGGCCCTCCTTGTTAGCGTTGCAGACATCATGCGTACGGGTGATCGCATTGCTACGGTAATAACCGGATCAAAGGTCAAGGATGCATTGCTCGCCATGACCCAGTCCAGGTCCGGTTCCGCCGGTATCGTTGACAAGGCTGGCCGCGTGCTCGGCATCTTCACCGACGGTGATCTGAGACGACACATAGCGACCACATCCAATCTCCTGGATCTGTCCGTTGATGAGGTCATGACCCCTGCCCCACTCACGGTGCGACCTGACCAACTGGCTATTGATGTGCTCAAGATATACGAGGAGCGCAACATCGACGATCTACTCGTCGTGGATCAGAATGGAAATCTGGTCGGTGCCGTCGACATTCAGGACCTGCCGAAGTTCAAGATCATGTAATCAAAAGATCGCCGTGAGAACAAAGCCGCACAGCCCGGCAGCAAGACAGTAGAATCCGAACCACCACATCCTGCCGGACTTCAGTGTTTTTACAAGCAACAGCAGCGCGCAATACCCCACAATAGCGGAAACTGTTGCACCGACGGCCAGTTCTGAGGACGTGATAAGCCCTGCCCCCTGCGTAATCGCCTCGCGTAAATCCAGGGCCAATGCACCGGCCATTGCAGGAATGAAGAGAAGGAATGCGAACTCTGCCGCCTCGCGGCGCCCGACACCCAAGTGCCTGGCCGCGGTGATTGTCAGCCCTGCGCGACTGATACCTGGCAGGATTGCAAAGGCTTGGGCAATACCTATCACAATGGCGCGCCTCATGTTCATTGGACGTTCATCCCCCTGCTGCACGAAGCGCAATGAAAATAGCACGATCGCCATTACGAGCCACAATGACGAAATGACAAAAGGCTCCGAGAACAGTCTTGCCACTTCTTCCTTAATAAGCAGGCCTGTACAGGCGATCGGGAGGGTGCCAATGGCCAGCCAGAGCAGGTATCTTAAGGCATAGGCCCGCCCTTTGACACAGCCCTTAATAAGCCAGATGATCCGACTTCTAAAATAGAAGAGAACGGCAAGCAAAGTCCCGGCATGCATGACAACTTCAAGAACAACGCCTGGAGTCTGCAAATCCATGACGTGCTTGGCCATTCCAAGATGCCCGGAACTGCTGACGGGAAGGAACTCTGTTATCCCCTGGATAACGGCCAGGATGATCACTTTTAACAACATACAGAAATACCTCTTTCAAGTATGAAAAGACTAGCACAGTTCCTGGAGCCTGAACAATGAAACCCGCTTGCCCACCATCTTCTCCTGCATAGCCCAAGATGGGATACTGGATGCTCAGTTCCGAATGCAGTTCCGTGACCACGCCTTGCAGACCCGAGACTCTCATTGAGCACTTCCTCCATCCGGCTTTCTTACACATACGTCGCCTGTTGCTCACCTTTTTCCTTGAAACTATCTGTGTAAGAAATCGCTTGTAGATAAAATCGTCAGGGCCATCTCGAGCATTGAAATTGTACGCCGTTCTGCTAAGCTGGCGTAACTGTTTGCTCCAGCGAATGGCGGTTATCGATTGTCAGTGGTTGGTTAATGGTAAGATCGTCGCAGAAAGGACTGAAAAATGCCTGTTAGTAAACGAATTCTCGAGAGCATCTCATTGTCGGGCAAGGTTGCCGTGGTGTCAGGAGCCGCCTCAGGATTGGGGTTCGGCATTGCTTCAAAATTGGCCGAGGCCGGAGCGGCTGTTGCAATTCTTGACGTGAATGCGGAGACTGGCAACGAAGCTGCCGCGTCAATTGAGGATACGTCCGGCTCAAAAGCCATCTTCATCAAGTGCGATGTCACTTCTAACGCCTCCTGCAAAGAAACAGTCGAGGCGATTATTGCTGCCTTCGGGCATATTGATATTCTGTGCAATAATGCAGGTGTAGCAAGACGCAAGAACGTGGTGGAATTGGAAGAAAAGGATTGGGACATTGCACTGAACGTAACCCTGAAGGGCGTATACATGCTCTCACACCATATCGTGCCCTACATGATAGCGAATGGCGGTGGGGCTATTGTCAACACGGGTTCCGGCTGGTCTCTACGTGGTGGCGAGAATGCCGTTTCCTATTGTGCTGCAAAGGGCGGGGTCCTGAATCTTACACGGGCAATGTGCCTGGACCATGGCAAAGACAATATCCGAGTCAACACTATCTGTCCGGGAGATGTCGATACGCCCATGCTCAGGAGTGAATGCGAACAGCTCGGCGGCGCCTACGACGAGAAGTTCCGCGAAGAATGTGCGCAGCGCCCGATTGCCCGCCTTGGAACACCGGAGGATATCGGTAACGCAGTGCTCTTCCTCGTCAGCGACATGGCCGCATGGGTCAGCGGCGCGCACCTGGTTGTCGACGGCGGCGGCATTGCCGGCTGAGATTTTGACAACGTCCTATATTCCGCGCTATAATGATTCAAATCTTTTGGGAGGTGCGATGCCTGAACTCAGTGTAAAGGATTTCTCGTTCGAAGGGCCCTACGGATCACAGGGCTCCACAATCACAAAGGTCGGGAAGAATCATTTCCGGGTCACACTTGGCCAATCACCCCACCCTGACCGGACCAGTAACCAGCTACAGTTCACGATACTCAGAAACGCAAGAGACAATGATCTCCGCATTGACGCCTTCTTCCCAGGTACCCGCAAGCATCGCTTCAACCAGGATATGTGCAGTTGGTCATACGACAGAAAGAACTGGCATCCCGTCATGTGGGAGAAAGGCACGGGCGATGCCGCTGAAAAAGGGGATACCATCATCTTTCCTTCTTTTGAAGAAGACAACATTTTCTTCGGCGCACAATTCCCCCTCTGTCATGAAGACGTTGAGGAACTCATGCAGAAATGGGGCCAACATCCAGGAACGGAACTGCATGTGATTGGACAATCCATCGGCGGCCGGAATATCTACCGCCTGGAAATCACGGATCCCTGCAGCCATCATCCAAGAGCCATAAGATGGGGTCATTATTTTTCGCATCAGCATGCAGGCGAACATCACGCACAATGGCGAATGATCGGCATGATCAATTGGCTCCTAAGTGATGAAGGCGCCGACTGCTGCCAAAGGAACATATGCCATTTCGTGCTGGATATGAATCCTGATGCGACTGCCAATGGATGGTATCGCGTAAATGCACAAGGCATAGATATGAACCGCGGCTATCTAACAACAGGATCACACAAGGAAGCCCAGGCACGCGAGTGTTATCTCCTTCAACACGATCTGGAAAAGCTGATGGCTTCTGATGCCCCTGTCGACGATTTCTGGTCCATTCACACATGGCCCGGTGATGTCGAGATAATCATGAATCCCGGAGTTGACGTTGGATCCAGCCTGCCACCCGGATCAAAACTTGTGGATATCATCGACAAGGAGAAAGGTGAAGCCGCAATCAAACCCATGACGGTCAACGCGAAACGACCTGAAAGGGCCGTAGATTGGGACCTGGGACCACGCGTACAATTCGGGATCTCGGACTTCCTTGTAGAAGGTGCCGACACCTGGATGGATAGATCCAGGAGCATCGAAGTCGGTCGCGTTCTTATCCGCAGCATCACGCAGTACTACACCGGGACAAGAAACAACCCTGTTGCTGATCATCGATAATCAAACTGCCAATTAGCGCTTGTGTCAGACTGCTCAACCAGGAAATCGCGGAACTGCATGCTCGTCGATACGATAAGAGATCATCATGAAGACTTTGGCATGGTGCTGCCCATCGACTACCGCTCGGAGAGGGCCCTTGTCCTGGATCTGACCGATCGGGCTCCCGGCATCGATGCAGTAGATCTTGGTGATCCGGAACAGTTCGGCGCATATATTCAGTCACAACTGAAAGATTCAGGCGCTGCGTTCGGCGTTGGTCAATATGCGGAAGATCGTTGCATCTATGACGCAACATTGCTCCACCTCAGCGGTGGAGCAGGAAGAAGGACCCTGCACCTCGGGGTCGATCTTTGGGTAACGGAAGGAATGGAAGTACTATCCCCGCTGCAGGGCAAAATCCACAGTTTCGCGAACGATAGAGCGGTTGGCGGCTATGGCCCCACGCTCATACTCGAACACGAGCTTGACGACCTCACGTTTTTCACACTCTATGGTCACCTGGGCCTTGATTCCCTACAAGGCAAGGCTGACCGACAGGTCGTCAAGAAAGGAGAGATCATCGGCAGCATAGGCGCCCCACCCATCAACGGCAACTGGCCACCGCACCTCCATTTTCAGATAATAGCCGATATGGGAGATTGGCGCGGCGACTATCCCGGAGTCGCAGTACCCTCGGATATGGAACGTTATCGGGAGCTTTGCCCCGATCCTGACCTTATCCTGCAGATTCCATCTGTCCATTCAAGAAGCAATGTACGATAGGGAACGATCTCAATGTCGAAACCAAAGACATACAACACACCTGAAGAACTTCAACAGGTACTCAACTTCAGAGATCACTGTCTGCAACATTTGCAGGAGGGGTGGCATGAATCACTTGCCTCTTTCCGTCCTAACGACATCGAGTGGCTTGAACCCGCGTACGTCGAAAACGCCTGTCAACAATTGAGATTCAGGCCTGACACCACCAAAGTCTTGATTGACGGTCTGGCATTGTTCAATGCCATGCCGCCGTTGAAACAACTCGCTTGGCACGCTTTCGAGGAAGCTTTTACCAGACGGCGCGCGCACATCAGCAAGCTGCACCGCTGGCCTGGATTCGGGCAAGAGCTACATCCTGCCGCACCGCTGCTTTACACATACGTGCTCTTTGCCGCTGTGCCGCTTCTGTACGAGCACCACAGAAAACGTGGCATCTCACGCCAAATCACCGATGATACGATGTCCACTTTCGAAGGTTACTTCGATCGTTACTATCGCGAAAATGGATATTCTGGTTTCGATCAATGGTCCTGGCTCGCTCGTCATCTTCGAGACAATCTCGTCAGGATTGGCCGGCTTGAGTACGAGTTCGGCACGTGGCATCGCCCTTTCTTCGGCTTTCGCAACAAAAAGAGCGGTCAAGTTGTGCTCCTGGCAGCCGATGACCTTGAATTTCAATCAGATGGGATGCTTCAGGGGGTATCAGTACAGTCCGATCCCACTACATGCTGGAAGACAACCTTTTCCTGGAACGAACAGACAATATACGGCCACCCGATCACTCCTGACGGGCTGGCCTCGCCAAACCCAACAAAATTCATCGCGAATGAGATGCAATGCATCCTCCAAGAACCCGATCCCATCCTCTGGATGCATATACCGCTTGCCGGCCCTCTTTCCAGCGACGACTGCGCCGCTTCTTTTGAGCTAGCCCTTGAACTTGTCCCCAAGCACTACCCAGAACACTCATTCAAGGCATTCACGGCTGAATCCTGGCTCTTTGATCGTCAAGCTGAAGAATTGCTTCCAACACATGCCAATATCAGAAAGTTCCTCATGGAATGCTATCTCTATCCACCGCAATACTCGCACAGACGTCATTCCCAGAGATTTGTGTTCGGCCGCGAATACGAAGAGATCAATAATGCACCGCAAGATACCTCGCTGCAAAGAATCCTGGCACAGCACCTACGCAACGGCGGCCAATGGAATGGCGGCGGTGCCATCATATTCCCCGAAGATGTCGACAGATGGGGAACGCACATCTATAGGGATGAACCCAACCTCGGCAAACGGTGGCGACCGCGCATCTAATTCTTGCGCTTCAATCTTTCACCGATACCTGAAACAGGTTTTCAGCCACGCAACCGATCAACCCGACCGATCTAGTCTTCCAGGTTCAACCAGGACATCTCTTCCTCTGTCAACGTAACATCCAGGCCCGCCAGAGAGGCGGTCGTCTCCGAGACCTTCCTCGGACCGATCAGCGCGAACACAGGGAACTTCTGGCCAAGCACATATGCGAGAACCACCGCACAGGGATGCAGGCCCTTCTTTTCGGCCAGCTCGAAACAGCGGGCCTGACGACTGAAGTTGTCAGCACTGTACCAGGATTCGTACATCTCGGGATCATGCTTCTTCTCCGGCGATGCTACGCCCGGAACGAAGAAGCCGCGGGCCTGGCTCGACCATGCAAAGAGCGAGGTCTGGGTATCTTCATGCCATTTCCGGAACTCGGGTGCCGAGGAAGCAACGCCACCCGCCCAGACTGCCTGCACCATCTGCGCCAGGCTGAAGTTATTGCTCATAGCGGCGAAGCCCTGTTTGCCGTTCTTTGCGGCATACTCATTCGCAGCCATGACGCGCTCCATACTCCAGTTCGAGCCACCAAACAGGGTCATCCGTCCTTTATCCTTCTGCTCATTAAGTGCATCGACAAATTCACCCACCGGAACCTCGGGGTTGTCGCGATGCAAGAAGTAAATGTCAACAGCATCAACCTGTAGACGACCAAGGCTTTCCTCAAGCTCACGCACCATTCCTTCAGGATTGCAGTTCGGCGTATGAGCGCCCTTCCCGATCAGGACGATCTCATCGCGAATGCCACGATTTTTGAGCCACTGCCCCATCAGGTTCTCCATGTAAACTGTCTCGCCTGTGTAGGGCATGCAATCGTCATAGATGTTGGCTGTGTCGAACGCGTTGCCACCACGCATGATGAAGTCATCGAACATTGCTGTGGCATGTGCAATCGTCATCTGGTTGTCAACACCCATGACCAACTTAGAGACTTTCTTATCAAGGCCCTTGACCTCACCAAACGGCATCTTGCTGCCCGGAAGCACCTCGAGTTTATCCAGCCCAATCGGCTTTGAATAAGCACCGTTCGTCTCGCAGGGATAGGCAAGCCCTATTGCCAGGCGCCACTTGTCCATTGCTGCCATGTTGCCGAGCGAATCCACCCACTGGTTATATGGACATTCCAATTTCCCTTTAGCAATAGCAGTGGCAACAGCTTCAGCCTCTATTGCATAGATGCTCTTCTCCCCCTTGACCATGATCTCTTCGGTGTCTCGCTCGAGACCCGTGAGTGTTATAGTCACTTCGCCCGGCTTATCGCCATTGGCTTCCCACATGTCTCGCAGCTCAATGCGCCCCTTCGTTCCGGCGATAACGACCATGTTGTGATCGTCACGTGCAATACCGGAACCCAGCCTTGCAAGGATGTCCTTGTCAAACTTGAACATACCGGTGGTCCATTCATCGACCTTGCTTTCCTCACCAATATGAGCCAAAGCCCGTACTTCAACCGGCTCTGCAAAATCCTTGCCCAATGCAGCACCGGCGATACATCTTGCCAACGTCACCGGATAGCAACCCATATCGAGCAAGCTGCCGCCACCCATCTTCGGATTGAAAGTACGTGCCTCCAGTCCGCCACCGCATGGCCAACTGAAACTGGCATCAATCACAGCCACGTCGCCAATGATGCCGCTATTAACCATCTCGACGACCTTGTGAGTCTGCGGATGGCATTTAAACATGAAAGCTTCCATGAAGAACTTGCCATTACGACGTGCCGTTTCAATGACGGTCATGGCGTCCGCTTCATTGATCGCCATCGGCTTCTCGCAAAGCACATGTTTCCCAGCATTCAGGGCGCGCACGCTCCACTCAGCGTGCATCGTATGCGGCATACCGATATAGACGATCTCGACGCTATCATCCGCGATCAGGGATGCTGCCGAATCATAGACTGTCGAAACCCCATACTTGCCAGCCAACTCGTCAGCAGCTTTCTTGTTCATATCGGCGACTGCTACCAGCTCGCATGAATCTGTTTGTGAAAGACCATCCGCAAATGCATTACCAATGTTTCCTGCTCCAATTATTCCCCATTTCAATGCCGCCATGTCATTCTTCCCTTAGGTTTTCAGGTCAAAGTTTTCCCTGCCACCTAGCCAGCGCCCGGCCAGGCAATGCTCAGGAAACCCTGACACCTGATCTATTCTAATCTTACATCTATGCGCCGGATTGCACCTGAACGAATTTGTTCAGCATGCTCACCGGTCACGCTATCACCATCAATCGAAACTTCTTCTCCATCAGCGGTTGTAAGCATATACGAGAGCGCCTTAACCGCATCGAGCCCATAGGTCTTCCCGCGAGAAACATTGTGATAGATGACCATCACCTTCCCGAACAGAAGACAAGCATAGCTGTTCGCAGGAAATTCAAATTCCTCAGCTATGCCGTCAATGACCACCTGTCGCGAGGCGGGTACTGTAGCAAAGAAATCACCAGTGAGCACAGGCTCAAGCTTGAAGCAGAGTTTGCCTTCAGCATCCAGTCTAAATGCTCGATCCAGCCCACTCATGTGAGTGCACATACTGACGAACTCAGCGGTAGCTCCGCTGAGCCTTGCCTGGTAGCCAATTCCCTGTTTACGACTCTCGCCATATACAGTACTTACAATGAATGAGCTGTTTTCCAGCGGGTTGCGCCCATAGGATTCCGCCCTGAGGAACGGCACCAATGCATCCTTCATGTCCGCATGGAACTCGTCCGGCATGCCGCATCGAAGGATTTCCAGCAGGTACTTGTATTCCATGTGCAGCCAGATCGCTTCATTCTCGAGCCAGCCGCGTGGGAACAGATGCGAACGACCAATGTCTTTGGTTGCGCCCCTGAGCACTTCACTCGTGCGGTACATTTTGAGTGGCTCGTCATACATGGCACTCTTACGGATAGCACTGTAAAGAGCGTTCACCTCTTCCTGCGATTCCAGAACGCGCATGATCCGCATTTGACTCTCGAGGAAAG
>JAUXFM010000182.1 GCA_030622955.1 Lentisphaerales bacterium | reverse complement strand
CATTCAACATCCCAACATCCCAACATCCCAACATCCCAACATCCCAACATCCCAACATCCCAACAAAGATGGGCATCTCTGATAGTAATCGTGCGAACATTGTAATGGCGATGTTTGAGGTTTACAAAGCTGGAATGCCAGATTAGTATGCCTGAGTAAAAGGCACTTCACACAAGGTCGTGTGAGGCATAAATATTAAGGAGCATGCGATGTTACCACTGATGATCTGCGGCGGAATACTCTTACTTCTCGTCTTCGTAATCATAGGAATATACAACAAGCTTGTCACACTGAGAAACCGGTTCAAGAACGCCTATGCCCAAATCGACGTACAACTCAACAGGCGCTATGACCTGATCCCTAATCTTGTTGAGACGGCAAAAGGATATATGAAGCACGAAAAGGAAACGCTTGAAGGCGTTATCGAGGCGCGAGCCAAAGCTTTCAGCGCCAGCAAGCAGGCAGCTGCCAACCCTGGCGATGCCACGGCAATGCAGGGCTTGATGGGTGCCGAATCCATGCTGGGCGGCGCGCTCGGCAAGCTCATGGTCCTCGTTGAACGCTATCCTGATCTGAAAGCTAACCAGACAATGAGCCAGCTGATGGAAGAACTGACCTCCACTGAAAACAAGGTCGCCTTCTCTCGCCAGGCCTACAATGATGCCGTGACAGCTTACAACACCGAGCGCGAGATGTTCCCGGCAGTCATGATCGCAGGGCCTTTCGGCTTCAAACCGGCAACCTTGTTCGAAGTCAAGGACGAAGAGAAGCGGGAAGCAGTAAAGGTATCCTTCTAACTGCCTGTCATCAATTGCACCCGCGCCCGGCCAACTGACCGGGCGCAGGGGTATAACCCATGGCTCTCTCACCCACTACCTCGATGGACTTCTTCGGAAGCCAGGACAAGGCCCGACGAAACACTTCGCTACTGGTTTTCTATTTCATCCTGGCAGCCATCATGATCGTGCTTGCCATCTATGCCACCGTAGTCGGAACTTTCATCGGTGTTGAAAAACACCAGGGCAATGATGACCCCGTGACGATAGAGGATCTCTGGCACCCGCAGGTTCTCATGGTAACCGCCGGTGTCACCCTGCTGATCGTCCTTTCCGGCAGTCTTCTCAAAATCTCTGCGCTTTCCGGAGGCGGAACATCTGTGGCAGAGATGCTGGGCGGCAAACTCATCAGTTCAAACACGAGAGATCCTGACGAGCGCAAACTGCTGAACGTCGTGGAGGAAATGGCCATTGCATCGGGGTTTCCTGTGCCGCCTGTATTCATCATGCCGGATGAACCCGCCATCAATGCCTTTGCCGCAGGATTCACGCCGAGCGATGCGGTTGTTGCGGTCACCAAGGGCTGCATCCAGAAGCTGACGCGCGAGGAATTGCAGGGCGTGATCGCACATGAATTCAGCCACATCCTGAACGGCGACATGCGATTGAACATCAGGCTCATGGGCATTCTTCACGGGATACTCATAATCGGCCTGATAGGCTACTGGATTTTCAGGAGCATGATATATTCAGGCAGTAGCCGATCGCGATCAAGAAAAGGAGGCAAGGAAACTCTGCCCATCCTCCTGTTCGGCCTCATCATCATGGCGATCGGCTATATCGGTGTCTTCTTTGGTAAACTGATCAAGAGTGCTATCTCACGACAGCGTGAATATCTTGCCGATGCGGCGGCAGTACAATTCACACGTAATCCGGACGGAATAGCCGGTGCCCTGAAAAGGATTGCTGGGTACAACGCAGGCTCAAAGATCGAGAACAAGCGAGCCGAGGAGGCAAGCCATCTCTTCTTCTCGAACGGGCTGACCAACTCATTCTTCAATCTCATGGCAACGCACCCGCCACTGGAAGACAGGATCGCAAGGCTCGACCCCGCTTTCCTGAAAGAGCAGGCTGAACGGCGCGGCACCGCAGCACCGTCAACAGCTCCTGCTCATGCCGGCGCGCAGGGATTTGCTGCAAGCAATGGCGCATTCCCGGTCAAGCCTGATGAGATAGTTTCCACTGTCGGCGCCCCTACCCCTGAGCATATTGCCTACGCGACAAACCTGGTGGCGGCTATACCGGCACATCTTGTCGACCTTGCTCGGGAACCCTTCGGCGCGCGTGCGATTGTCTATGCGCTCTTGCTCGACAAGAGCCCGGAAATCAGACAGCCACAAATCGAACGACTCGGCAGCCACGCAGACGCACAGGTCTTCGAGCAGACGCAGAAGCTCATAACGGCCGTCGCCAAGCTCAAGCATGAGTTCTTCCTCCCACTCATTGACCTGGCCATCCCGGCATTGCGCCAGCTTTCACCGGCCCAGTTCAAGAGTTTCTATGAGAATGTCGACCATCTTTCCGTGGCAGACAGCGAGATCAGCCTATTCGAGTATACTCTCAACCGCATCATCATTCGCCATCTTGAACCCAACTTCACAAAGGCAAAGCCACCGGTCACCCAATACTACAGCCTGCCCCCCCTGCTGGCCGACTGTGCTGCCTTGCTGTCTACACTCGCACATTGGGGTGCGACCGGACGACAGGACGCTAAAGCTGCCTTCAAATGCGGCATGGGCAAGCTAATCAGTGATGCACGATTCAACTTGCTCGCTATTGAGCAGGCAGGATTGCAGGCAGCAGACGAATCGCTCAAGAAACTTGCGGCCGCTTCACCGCAGATAAAGAAGATGGTAATCGAGGCATGCGCAAGTTGTATCGGAGCTGATGGCCAAATGACGATTGAAGAAGCTGAATTGCTGAGAGCAGTGTCTGATTCGCTTGGCTGCCCTATGCCACCCGTCCTCGCATCACAGGAACATCGGGTCAGTTAGGGGGACGCCAATGCCAACGAGCTGCGCATTCACTTCCCTGCCGACTGGTATTCCTTCGGCTTGCCAGTAACCAGCAACTAGAGCTCGACCTTTCGCCCTATCCAGCTAAACGAGAATGCCGGGGGAGGGACTTGAACCCACACGGTGTTGCCACCGCCAGATTTTGAGTCTGGTGCGTCTGCCATTTCGCCACCCCGGCAAGACGATAAGTGCCCGAATATATCACCAAAGGCCCTGTACTGTAACAATATTTATCTGCCCTGATTTCATTGGCAAAACACAGTGCCTTGTACAGCATCACTACCTCTGGAAGATTATCACAACAGGCAGGTTTTGCCATGGAGAATGAACAGCTATTCGACCAACAGCTCAGTATTTACCCGCTTGCCTCTGACGAAGCTGCCTGAATCGGTTGATCTTCATTGGGTTAGTTTGGATTATCTCGCAAGTGCACTGTGCCTACAACTCGTGATTCCGCCTTCAATTCATCTCGCGGCAATATCCATCCCCAAACGAATGAGTTCCCCACCTGCTTCCAGCCCTATACAGCAGCGTTTTGCACGCGGATGAATAATATTACACT
>JAUXFM010000150.1 GCA_030622955.1 Lentisphaerales bacterium | reverse complement strand
TGGCACGAGGTCACGAAGGTGGCGCACTATTACTTATCGGTCAACGCCATGACCCAGCCGATGATGGTGCGGGAGGATGAAGCGCCGTACGGGGAGGATGGCTGATGACGAAGAAGGATGAGACAAAGTACGGAATGATTGATGTCCAATACAAATCTGTCCTTGGCGATGTTGCCAGCATCGTTGAGGCGGCCAGACGGAACGCTTTGAGGACGGTCAACGCGGCTATGACGGCTTCTTACTGGCTCATTGGGCGACGTATTGTGGAATTCGATCAGGCGGGAAGTACCCGGGCTGATTACGGCGCTAAATTGCTTGAGCGCCTGTCCGCTGACCTGACGGATCGTTACGAACGCGGGTTCTCGGTGGACAATCTTGAGAATATGCGTCTCTTCTATCTGGCCTGTCCACCAGAGAAGATTTCCGAAACACTGTCTCGGAAATCTCGGATTCCGGAGACATTTCAGACGCCGTCTGAAAAATCCGAGACACCGTCTGCGGAATTCGGCTTTGAACGACTCGCCACAGCATTTCCGCTTCCCTGGTCAGCATATGCGCGCTTGCTCTCTGTGAAAAACGAGAATGCGCGCCAGTTCTACGAAACCGAGGCCCTCCGTGACGGCTGGTCGGTCCGGCAACTCGACCGGCAGATCAACTCACAGTTCTACGAACGGATAGCTCTGTCGAAGGACAAGGCCGCCATGCTGAAGAAAGGCCAGAAGGCACTGCCTGAAGACATCGTTACACCGGAGGAGGAAATCAAAGATCCGTATGTCCTGGAGTTTCTCGGGCTTAAAGACGAATATTCGGAGACGGATCTCGAAGAGGCTCTCATCCGCCATCTGGAAACCTTCTTGCTGGAGCTTGGCGGCGATTTCTGTTTCATCGGTCGGCAGAAACGGCTGCGCATTGGTGACGAGTGGTACCGGGTAGATCTGGTCTTCTTTCACCGAAAACTGCGCTGCCTGGTCATCATCGATCTCAAAATCGGCAGGTTCACCCACGGCGACGCCGGCCAGATGCACCTCTATCTCAACTACGCGCGGGAACACTGGGTTCACGATGGCGAGAACCCGCCGGTGGGTCTCATTCTCTGTGCCCGGAAGGACGAAGCAGTCGCCCGCTATGCGCTGGAAGGACTTCCCAACAAGGTAACGGCCGCCGAATACCGAACCGCCCTGGCCGATGATAAAACCCTGGCCGCCGAGTTCAGACGGACACAGGAGATTTTGCAGAAACGCGAGGCTTTTTTACTTCCGCCGCAGCAAGAGATCAGAGCAAAGAAGACCACAAGAAGGAAACGCGGTACAAAGAGCACGGGAGGAAAGCGGAAATGATGCGAATGTCTAAGTGCCATATACAAGCAGACTTGAGAAGTCACGACCTGCCTACCGGCAGGTGCGAGAGGGTGAAGCGCTGTACGGAAAGAGAAGGAAATAGGAGCGTTTTGTGATGCGGATCTGCCAACTTGAACTTCAACATTTTAGAGGGGTAAAGCACGGTGTTATTGCCCTTCCGAAGCACACCGTGCTGCTGGGAGCGAATAACGCGGGCAAATCCACCATTGTTGAAGCCTTGGCACTCGTGTTCGGCCGCGAGAGAATGGTCAGCCCGATTTCGGACTGGGACTTTTACGAGGGCTCCCCAAAGCCCGATAGCCGCTTTTATATTATTGCCACGCTCACCGATTTCGGCACCAACGATCCGACGGCCGTGCCCGATTGGTTCATCGGACAAGAAGCAGCTCAGCCCGTATGGTGGAATGAAGAGGGTCAGACGCTGTCGACTGAAACCGACCCACCTCCAGGAGCAGCACTAGCCGCTCAAGTTGCCATGGCCGCCCGTTTTGATGATGAGGCCTGCGAGTTCGAGACGCTAAGATACTTCTACCATGGGGAGGCCGATCCGTTTACCGACGGATATTCTATTGTTCCATGGCGACTGCTCCGACAAGTTGGTTTGTTTCTTTTGTCCAGCAACCGTGACTGGGACAAGCTCCTTTCTTTCCGCTCGTCGTCGCTTCTGAAAGTCATTCGCGAGTACGACGCGTTGCCTGGCAAGGCTGTTGATGAGTTAAAGAATCAGCTGCGGACAGATGTCGCCAAAATCGAGGATTCAGCTCCGCTATCGGATATTCTGAAAGCAGCCACAAAGGAGCTGCAGTCCTTCCTTCTCATTGGGCACTCGAGCAGAATAGTTTACCGCCCGACGACCCTGGATGCCATCGCCGTACTGCAAAGCCTGGTTGCGCATATTGAACAGTCCGAAGACGTCCTGCTCCCTGTAGCCAGGCACGGCGCAGGAATGATCTCGCTTCAGGCGTTTCTCCTGTTACTCGCTTTTGCAGAAAATAGGCGAAAAACAGGCCAGAACTTTATCTTGGCAGCGGAGGAACCGGAACTTCATTTACACCCTTCACTACATCAACGTCTCGTTCACCGCATTCGCTCTGCGAGCGTTCAGTCAATCGTTACCACGCAGTCGCCCAATGTTGCTGCTGGCTATCAGCCGCACGAGGTACTTTTTATTCAGAATACAGATGGCGTGTTAACGGCTACACCTCTTAGGAATGAGCCAATTAAGGACATAGAAAAAAATAGCGTTCGGAAACTTTATCTTGTCCACAGGAATGCTTTTTACGAGGCATTGATGGGTGGGATCATTCTGGTTCCTGAAGGGATATACGATTTCGAATGGCTTTGTCTTTGGCAGCGGCTAGCGCAGTCATACCGGGAAGCAATTCCGCGATTCGACCTTCGACCCACAACGATGTTACCGACCAGTGATGCAGCAGTAGCTGAGAGCTTTCGGGAAATCGCCCGGTTTCGACCGGACGCTGTCCCTGTCCTTGACGGCGACGACTCCGGTGCGGCGTATCTCGCCGATCTGATAGCCGGTTCTCCGGCTCCCGCCAGAATCATCCGCTATGGGGACCGGGCCGCCGTCGAGTGCCTGTCAGCATGGATTCTGGAGCCAGCGCTGTCTTCGCCAGGAAGCGTGATGAACGCTCTGCTTGGAGGTTCTACCCCAACACTGCGGAATCTCCAAGATATTCTCATCGCCAAGAAGAAAGACCGGGAGCTGCACGAGAGCATCGTCTGGGAGTCTCTGGCATCAGACGCATGCAGCGAACGTGCATGTGAGTTTTTGCACGATCTCGCGGCAATCGCTTCGAACAATACACCTATCAATGCTGGTTGGAGCAGTCACAGTGAGGCTAATGGAACCATTGTTTATGTTGCTTCGCATGTGAGGAGGGTTCGACCATGAGGGAGATCGTCGCGGTTGTCGGTCAAGCCGGAACAGGTAAGACGACATGGCTGATGGACAAAGCCAATGAACTAGCTCCCAGGATTCTCACCGAGGAACATCACACTCTTCTCGCAATTACTCGGATGCATGGCTCAAGGCGAAGGGTGCAGGCCAAGCTGCGCGAAACTTGCCCATCGATTCGCTCTACGGTATCAACCATTGATGGTTTCGCGTTGTCAATCCTCAACCGCTGGCGCACGGCATTGGGTTACTCCCGACCCATACATGCCGTAAACGGGGACGTGGATTTTGTGGAAAGCATTTTCGGAACCGATGCTGACTTCGTGAGGGTTCTTACGAGTGCCACCAAGCTGCTTAAGAGCCCTACGATCAGACGTGTGATCAGTGAGAGTTATCCGCTAATACTAATTGACGAGTTTCAGGACTGCTGGGGGCCTCTTCTTAATTTTGTCAAAGCCCTTGCAGAATGCTCTACACTACTCCTCGCAGCCGACGACTTCCAGCTGCTGAATTCAGAGGTTGAAGGCTGTCCGGCAATTGAATGGGTAAAGACGCTTGAGGAGAGGGTGATTGCTGTAGTAGAGGAACTGACCTTATGCCACAGGACCTCCAATCCTGGAATATTAGAAGCAGCCCGATGTTTGCGGAATGGCGAGCAATCAAACAAAAAAACAGTTTCCGTAGTCTCTTGCCCTAATCCGAAAATGGCAGCGTGGAAGATTGTGGACGCTCTGTTGCTGAAGTTCTATATGAAAGACTGGGACGGCGCCTGCGCGATCATTTTCCCATCCAACGACAATTATATTAAAAATGTCATGGATTCATGCAATGCTTACGCTCAGGACTATCACAGACCTCCGTTGACATACCATAAAGAAATGTCCCAGGATCAACACGTTCAACTTGTGTTGAAAGACATCGGCTTCGAAGAAAAACGAGCTCAATGTATCTACAGTTGTGATACTTCAAATCCTACCGGACAGCAAGTCATTGAATGTGTTCGAGAGCAGATGAAGCTTCGTGGTTTGCCCGATGTCACAGAGAAGATCGTTGTTTCATACGCTGAAAGAATCGTTCATCGTCACCGCTCATACTCCCCAAAGGAACCAAAGAGAGTCCTCGTAACTGTGCATGGAGCAAAAAACAGGGAGTTTGATAACGTTATTGTCCTATGGCCTTATCGAGTTCGTGAGGAGATGAAGAGACGACTGTTGTACAATGCGATAACCCGCGCAAGGAAGCATTGTATGGTCCTTCTACAATTGAAGGCGAAGGATGCCGAATATGATTCCGCAATTAATCTGTTAGGACCATTGGAGCCATTCAAAGCCAATTCGAAGAAGAAAAAGCAATAAGCAAAGGGTAAAAAATGATCCCCAAAGAATGCAAACGCCTGGCTGAAGTGGACTTTCCGATTGCAGAGGTGTCGAAGCACTCGGCGCGGGAGAAGTCCATTCGGCATGGGCACCCGAGTACACTGCATCTGTGGTGGGCGCGGCGGCCATTGGCGGCGTGCCGGGCGATGCTACTGGAGTTGCTTCTGCCTGACCCTTGCGACGAGAAGTGCCCAAAGGATTTCAAGAAGAAGGCGCGAGATCTTCTTCCGCGCCTCATCGGGAAAGTCGGGCCAAAGGACGAAGACCTGCGGAAGTCCCTGCTTAAGTTCATCGCCGATTTCGCCAACTGGGATAACTCGAGCCATCCGACCTTTCTGGAAGTCGGCCGTGGATTGGTCAAAGCGGCCCATGAAGAAGAGACGCCGCTCGTGGTGGACCCGTTCGCCGGG
>JAUXFM010000149.1 GCA_030622955.1 Lentisphaerales bacterium | reverse complement strand
GCGTCCCGACCACCCCACTTCAGACCCACAACGGTCTGCGGCGTAGTGTTCGAAGGGCTGACCCAATTCGTGCCCGTTGTATCGTAAATGATACCTGCTTCTGTAGCGGTACTAGTAGATCCAGTATCGAACCATCTGAAATAGAAAGTGGTTTCGTCGTAAGGCATAACATCATCCGTTACAAACGGCGACGCGTAGTGGTAGCTCACCGTAAACTCCCATGCATGCACCCAGCCCACGGAAGTCACATCATCAGTGGCCGAATTATGCGTGTAGGCCTCATCACCAATACCCCAGGAACCTGAAAGCATCTGGCTAAAATCGGTATCGCCATTGACATCTACAATGAGCTGAATCAGCAGCCCACCCGAAAGGTACTGATTCGTCTGCGAATCCCACAGCTTCGAGGTGCCCGTCCCATCCCCCCAGTTGATATCCGATGTGGCGAACACCGCAGAACACAACATCAACAGAATCAAAGCAATACATGCTATAGTGCTCCTAGCTCTCATACACTTGCATCCTTCCATGAATCAGCAATTGAATAAATGCGTAGACCTGTTACTCCAGAGGGCTGAGTCTTGACCAATTGGTAGCAGAGTGCAGACTTAAAAAGTACCCTTTCCCTGCCTCAATTTTAAAAGTAGAACCGACAATATTGGTTCCCTGCACCCATCCTCGTCGACTCGGCGGTGGACCAGAATCCTTGTAGAACACTGCCGTATCCCAACCTGTTCCGTTCCACGCAAGAATCGTACCTGCAATCGAGGGATCAGCTCCTACTCCTAGGACGTTTGTCAGACTTGTGTTATCCAACACCTTGTCCACGACACTCATTCCGCCGATCATATTGTAATTGATGTCCAAGATTACGTCTTGCGCGTTCCCTGACACTTCGCCTGTCATCGTGAAATTCGTGGAAGGTTCACTGCCAAGCCGACGCACGAACAAAGAGGCATCACGATCAATCACAAGATTGTCAACAATGTTCGTTCCCTGCACCCAGCCACGACGAGACGGAGGAGGCCCAGCTTCTTTAAAGAAGATCGTGTCGGTCCAGCCATTGCCCGCCCACATCAGCACGGTATCTGCGGTTGACGGATCGGCTCCCGCCTTCAGGCACATATTGGTCGTATCATTGTGCCCAAACACATCCCGCATCCTCAGCGCCGCCACGATCTTGTATGATGCACCTTCAAGGTCGCTGGCCTGGAGATCCGAGGGCGCTGGTGCCTTCAACATCAGCATGTCGACGCTGTTAGTAGCAATATAGAAGTGTCTTCCGTAGAATGCGCTGCTGGTCGGCCCGGAAATCTCGATATAGAATGTACTGGCGCTGGCAAAGGGTGATTCCTTGTTCGTAACACCTTCGGACCATTCGCCCACAGTCCATGAAGCGGTACTGTCTGTGATACTATTAGTTGCGTTCCCCGAGATAACACCACGATATGACGCAATCTTGTGCATCGGCACACTCAACAGGTTGTATTGACCTGACGTTACCGGCACCTTGAAGATTCCTACGACATTCGCGCTGTAAACTTCGTCAGTCTGTGCATGACAGAGGCCAGCAATGAGAACAAATAGCCCTATAAACCCAATTATTCTTTTCATGTTACCCAATTCCCCCATCTCCGGTAATACCGGAAGCATAGAAAGCTACCATTTCTGAACAAGATAATACCAAGATCGCGCCTTAAAAGTCAATCACCAAACCCATCAAATACGGCTTCAGAACGTCATCTGCTGGAGCATTGAATGTTGACCATATCACGCTGAAATACGCATTTAAGCTATTCGTGATCGACAACCCAAATATAGGGCCGCCTTGCCCTGTAGAGCTTCAATCTGCATCGAATAGCAGCACCCAATGCATCACCAGCAACCGCTGCAGCCTTTCCTGCATATTCGCTGGCCTTCTCAAAATTGCCCTTTGCCGCATAGGCTGCGGCCAACGTATCGAGGCAACGAGCATCTCGATGACTCGTCTGCTCACAAGCCTCCCAGGCCAAGGGCAATGCCCTTACAGGGTCACGCACGAGCGAATCGGCTGATACAGAAAGAAGCCAGGCAGCCGATTGCATAGCCTGGACCCAACCCGGATTCAGCTCCAACGCTCGGAGGTAGTTCTTCACTGCTTCCGCGTCTTCACCTAATCCGGCCAATGCATCGGCCAGGTTCTTGTATGCCGTTGCATACTGAGGATTGCCCCTTATCGCCTCGCGGCAATGGCTCGCAGCTTCTTTGTAACGCCTAAGCCTCAACAATGTAACGCTCAGGTTGTTATGCGCAAAAATGTTGTCAGGGGCACTCGCAAGAGCTGCCGAATAGCATTCTATTGCCTTATCGTAGTCCCCCAACCTATAGTGGGCTATACCCATGTTAACCTGCGGATCCGGGTAGCCGGGCTGGAGCTGGAGTGCACTCTCAAAATGATCTAACGCCTGCTTGTGCTGCTCATCCTGCATGAGCATTATGCCCAGTTTGTTGTGCAGCTTCGGTGATTCGGGACTCAATTCGACCATTTTGCGACACAAGGCCAGGGTTTCCTTTCCCATGTCACCATCCATAGCCCTGGTTCTCACCTGCATATCCATCCCGAAAACTTCAATCATGTCTTTGATGTCAGGGAGCTCCTTGCCAACTCTGCGTGGTGTGATTTCAGTGCCACCGCTGGCGTAACCAAGGCTTTCGAGGCGGCGTCGTTCTTCCGCCGTGAGCTGAAGCGTTCCGACCTGACCTTCAGACATGCGATCCTCAACAAACAGCAGAAGTTGCTCCATTTCACGCACCCGTTCCGGATATCTCACGGCGAGATTCATCAGCTCGTCCGGATCGCCCTCCCTATCATAAAGTTCAACCCGAGGACTCCTGACATACTTCCAGTCAGGAGTCACCAGAGATCGCACCGGACTCCATCTGTAAGCGATATACGGTTGATCCGATTCGGCGTACAAAACCGGTTCCTCAAGTTCATCACCATCGAACAACGCGGCGATGCTTGAACCAGGATACCGCAAACCAACGGTTCCTGGCACAACACTCAACGGCTCGCTGACATCCTTTATCTCCAATACTTCGAGGATGGTTGAGAACAGATCGGCAATCGAAACGGCTGGAGTAACACGGATGCCTTGGGGAACTACGCCCGGCATCGAAAAGATCATCGGGACTCGAATTGTACTATCATAGAGCATGAAGCCGTGAGTTCCTTCGCCATGTTCACCCAGCCCTTCACCGTGATCGCCCACGATAATGATCAGCGTGTTCTTCGCCTTTCCTGCACCCTTCAAGAAAGACATGATCTTGCCGATCTGCAGATCGACGTATGCAATCTCGGCATCGTAGGCTGTATCAAAGCGTGTCGCGAACTGTCGGGGATGCTGATGGTAAGGATAATGCGGATCATATAGATGCAGCCAACAGAAGAAAGGTTTCTGTTCCTTTGCAGCGCAGATAGATTTGAGCCATTCAATTGCAGCATTCGCCGTCTCAGCTCCTTTCCTGTATGGGTATTCCTGACTAAAATCAACACCCATTTGGCTCACGCCATCCTCCCCCTCCCCAGCATCAGTATCAACATCTTCATACCTGTCGAACCCCTGGTTCAACCCGAACTTGCCGTTCAGCACCCATGACGAGACAAACGCGCCATTCATATAGCCCTGGTCTTTGAGAAGCTCGGCCAGCGTCGTGGCAGATGGACTGAGGCTGTTGGCACCATTGATCCTCAACCCATGCTCGGGCGGCTGAAGACCGGTCATCATTGTCGCGTGTGCGGGTAAGGTTAAAGGAACACATGTGTATGCCCGCTCGAAAAGGACACCATTCTTGGCGAGCGAATCAATTGCAGGCGTGATGGCGGCTTCGTAACCGTAGCAACCCAGGTGATCGGCACGAGTCGTATCCAGAGTGATCAGCAGTACATTATACGGCCCTGACGGCCTGATCAGCCTGGCGACGATCACCACTGCGGCCACACATGCGACAACAACGGCAAGCAACTTCCTGAACCTGGTCTTTTTCACAGCAGCAATAATGATAGCCCGAACAATCGCATGCAGCAAGCTTGAAGGAGAGCGAACAGATTACCTTTCAGCTGTAACGGGATTCAGAACGCCCTCAGCTACGAGCTGTGCATCCATATCGGGCGTGAGAGGGATCGGAAGTGCCGGGCCCAGGTTGCCCCCGGCACGTATCAGTTCCATCTGATATTCCTTGAGATACTGCTCGAGGGCCTCGCCCTGCAGTTCCGGGATCGCTTCTCCCCGCGCCTCCGCCATTGCACGGCGCGGAGATTTAGGAGTGGGCCTGGTGGCCTTGGATGCGTTGTATTCCGCCTTGGTCAATGGCCGCCTCAGCGAAATAGGAAATCTGCCACGTGACGCTCCGCTTGCATGTGCGATCCTCTTCTGTTGCTCTGCTGCAGAAGCTGATATGCGACTGCTCTTCGGTTTGCCGCCAACGTAGATCCACACTTTCTCATTACCCTTCTGAAGTTCCGCGCCCTCTTCAGAATAATCGGCCTTTATGACGAAGGCACCATCCTCGACCTCTTCGCCAACCTTCAACAGGTAAGCAGCTTTTGTCTTAACGTTGTGAATCCCCACCCTCAACCCCATCGGTCCCATATCAATTATGGCCGTCAGTTTCAGGTATTTCATCCAGGTGGAGGGAGTCGTTCTTCTGGGCGGCGGCGGTGGTACCAGGTGAACTGGTCCTTTCCCAAATGGTTTGCGGGTGATGATGATCTGGTAGCGCGAGAAATCTTTGTAGGCTGTGGCCTCGCAAACAGGAACCGCCAGGATCAGAACAATCAAAATGTAGAGGACTTTCTTCATGAAAAACACCTGATATACTCTATCATTTCAGGATTTTCCGGTCAATCACAGTCCTGGCAACATGGACCTTGACGCAGGTGATCCAATTCAGTATTCTCGCAAAGTTATGAATCAGTCATATGTCATCGTCAGTGTTGTTGCTGCTGTAGTACTTGTACTTCGCGTGCTCGTATTGCGTCTTGAGCAGCCGGCACATGCCACGGTGGGGTAAGGCTGCACAGTTCCGGGCTAAAGGCCT
>JAUXFM010000177.1 GCA_030622955.1 Lentisphaerales bacterium | reverse complement strand
TGTCCTGCAATGAGACCATTCTCTCTTCTAATCAAACCCGCATCAGCCCACTGTAACTTGCGCTGTGAGTACTGCTTCTACCTGGAACACTGTTCCTTTTATGCCGAGACAGGCCAGCACATGATGTCCGACCAGGTGCTGGAGAAATTGATCTCCAGCTACCTGGCCACTGAGCAGCCTCAGTATGCCTTCGGCTGGCAGGGCGGCGAACCAACCCTCATGGGGCTCGACTTCTTCAAGCGAGTAGTCGAACTTCAGAAACAGTATGGCACCAGGGGAGTCAACGTATCAAATGGACTCCAGACCAACGGGACCCTCATAGATAATGAATTTGCACGGCACCTGGCTGATTACAATTTTCTTGTCGGTGTAAGCCTAGACGGTCCTCCCGCGATACACAACCACTACAGGAAACATCCCAACGGGAAGGGCTCACACGCACATGTCATGCGCGGCATCGAGCACCTGCGAAGAAACAAGACAGAATTCAACATCCTCGTCCTGGCGAACAACATCAATGTGAAAGAACCACGCAAACTGTATCGATACCTCTGCGAACGTGATTTCCTCTTCCAGCAGTACATCCCCTGTGTTGAGTTCGATGAATCCGGAAATCTTCGACCCTATTCCATTACCGGTGCGGCATGGGGCGAGTTCCTTTGCGAGCTTTTCGACGAATGGATCAAGAACGATACGCGCCGCGTCTCCATACGGCTTTTTGACACCATGATCACATACCTGGTTCAAGGCGTTCGGAATGTCTGCAATATGGGCCATGACTGCCGTCAGTACCTGCTTGTCGAGCACAATGGCGATATATATCCCTGTGACTTCTTTGTCGAACACGAACTGAAGCTCGGAAATATAATGGTCGATTCCTGGAACGACATGCAGGAATCAATGATTTATGAGGCGTTCGGAAAGCAGAAGGGCAAATGGTCAGAGATCTGCAGCGAGTGCGAGTATCTCGAGTATTGTGCAGGCGACTGCCTCAAGAACAGGTTCAGGGGCACACGCGACCCACGAACAGTCAGCTCACTGTGTGAAGGCTGGAAACTGTTCTATGCACACAGCATCCCGCGATTCAAGAAACTGGCTGACGAGATAATCGCGGAAAGGATTCCTGGAGCCTAGACAGGTCAAGATCGGCGTGCAAAGGAAACCGTTAACATGTCGTGCCTTGCGCATTCGTAGTAGATATTGGTGAATAGATCAGGCCAGTACTAGATGAGGAAGAATCAGATCCACTGAGCGGCACCTGCTACCAATGCTTCTGGCGGAAGCGGGCCATCAGGCCCAGCATATCCTGACGGATCCGGAACAGATCGGAACAGAATTCATCCAGGCGCTCCTCAGACAGAAGCTTGTTCTCTCTTACCCTCTTTGATGCTTCTATGGCTCCATCGAAATGCCTGAGCGCGCGTTTGAGATGCGCAACAATGAAGCCACCTTCAACATCGGGATCATAGGCCAGACCGTTAAGCGCACCTGCCAGTTTTGCACTCAACGTCTGCGCGCGAAATATCATATCACGCAGGTCCTCGTCGCCCTGGTCATCCTTAAGCAACCCCATGCCATCACAGAAATGCCACATGTCCATGGCTGTCTTGTAGGCCTTGGCTGCCAAGGGGTGCGTGATTCGGCCACGATCCGTCCTTATCCAGTCCACGCCCTCGGTCACGGGGTTGGGCTCAAGAGGATCGATGTCATCGAAATCGAGTTCTTCCCTCTCGAACACACCTCGCTCCTCCGCATCGATCGCTTCCTCAAGCCAGGTCCATCCCATCTCACGTGCAACCAGCTTGTCCCTGTCAGGATGATCCATATACTTCTCAAGAACTGCAGAGAACTTGTCGGTCAACGCATCAGACTCGCGCAAGCGCTGCTCCCACTCAAACTCGTTCATGGGCTCGTAGTCGTCGAAATCCTCCTCATACAGATCCCCCTCATCCGCAAGACGCTCCATCCATTCCTTGAACGCATCCTGGTTCAAATCCTTCTGGTCCACCGATTCCTCTCTGGTCATGCGCCATTCATGCATAGAAATAGTGACCTCGTATTCCGTGCTCTCCACCACGACGCGCCCATTGGTCTCGCTGAACCATTCGACATACAAGCAGTTGGCAATGGTGCCAGGCACCTGCTGCTTCGATTTCCTGAGATCACGAGCTTTCTCAGGCGATACCCCCAGGATCCGCACCTTGCGTGATGCAGTAATATCCCCAACGACGCCTTCTTGCAACACGTCCAGTCCAACCAGCTCATCAGCACGAGGGGCCATGTTCTCAAACTCAATGAGACAACCCGCAATGTCACGCAGACAATCGCCGAGCAACCTTAACTCGACAGGATCTTCCTGGCCCATCAACCAGATCCTTCCCGTCACCTCGCCCTTCACACGGTTATCCAGTTCGCCTCTTACAATGCTATGATTCAGTCTCCAGGCCATTAACTCACTCCATGCGCCTCATTTTATCCTCGGCGTCATCCTTCTCTTCTTGGGCCTCAGCATCTTCTACCAGATCGAATATGGCTTTGCTTGGCACGCATTTCCTCACGACCATTTGCGCATAGCTATCCACACTGTGCTTATCTGCCAGGACCGATTGTGTTGAGGCCACGATCCCAACAACTCTGCCATACTCATCGAGAATTGGCCCGCCACTCGAACCCGAACCAAAATCGGCAGTAACCGACATCCTCTTCACTTTGTCGTTTTTGCCATGCTTATCAAGGAAGTATCCCGAGACAGTGCCCTGCGTGAACAGGTAGAACTGCCCTCTGGGATGGCTGATGACGCAGATCCTGGAACCCACCGGGCAATCTTTCGCCAATGGCAGGTACTTCATGTTACTTGCATCGGCCAATTGAAGGATCGCAACATCATCTTTGCTGTTCGCCGCAAGGACCTCTTTGACGCCGTAAACCTTGCCATCATGAGTCATCACTGCAAGCGATTCGTACTTGCCTTTGCTCTCCACCACGTGATGGTTCGTCACTATCTTGCCATCCTTCGAAATAGCGAAGCCCGAGGCACCACCGACATGTAGATTCGAACATTTCTCGCAGAGGTAGGTCTTTCCGATAACAACGACCCCATCACGACAATGCTCATACAACGCGGCAGGCTCGAGCTTGATGGCAATTCCGGATATCGGTAAAGTACAGGAACAGCTAGCCCTGACCAGTTGCTTATCGAGAACATTGCACGTGGCGCCTTTCTTTTGCTCTACAAGCTTGCTCATTGCTTTCTTCAGCGCGAGTTTGCGTGCCGCGGGGTCAGCATAGATAGGTTTCTCCTCGCCGGCAGCACAGAGCGGATCCGCAGCCATGACAACGAAGAGCAGCAACAAAATGCAGCACGACACCAAATATCGAGTTTTCACCAATTCCTCTCCTTGGGTACAGATGGCCCCCAGATAAGTCCGAGATGTAAATAGAGTAGCCGCTACAGGCCTCATTTCACAAGTTCAAAAGGTGCTCTCAGGCTCCACAGGATATTGCCCCAGATTCCGACAAAGCCTTCGATATGCTCATGCGCAGGTTCTGAACCACCTCCGGCAGGCCTTCCGCCCCTGACTCCCCCATCATAATCGCACTGTCTCTATCCCCGTCTCCGCCGCAGGCTGCTCCGCTGGATCGGGGAGCCGGGGAGTGCGATTACGATCAGAGATGCCCATCTTTACTTGGATGTTGGATGTTGGATGTTGGATGTTGGATGTTGGATGTTGGATGTTGGATGTTGGATGTTGGATGTTGGATGTTGG
>JAUXFM010000199.1 GCA_030622955.1 Lentisphaerales bacterium | reverse complement strand
GTAAGACCCCGACAAGAAAGAAATGATTGTCCGTTTCGTATTTATCTATTGTGTAATGCCAGTAGAAGATGTCACAGCGTGGATCCGCTGCGAGCTTGTAGTAGAGGTCAGACATGCCGAGAAGCCGAGGCATGTCGGGAAGTATTGCCCAGAGGGCAGAAGTGCCCATGATGAGAGGGGTGAATAGCAGGAATCGGAATGATGCACGGCAGCGGGATCTAAAATAGATTATCGCAGCTATGCTGAAGGGGATTGAGAGGCCGAGTAATACCTGATTCATTAGTTGTCCTGTCTGAAAGGTTAACTAGTAATTGTTCGAATTGATGACGGGCCGAGTCTTCCATGCACGTAAGGTTTGCATTCTTTCAAAAGCTCGCTCTGAGGCGAGCCGGTTGCCCTGCGCCAGCCGGGCATATCCCAGCTGCTCCCAGAGTAGGTAATTCTTTGGGTCATAGGTGCTGGCCCTTGCAATACAGTCCGCGGCGAACTTGTAGTTTCGCGGATTCCCGCTCACAGATGCAGCGTGACCAAGCCTGCGCCAGACTTCCCAGGATGTCGGCGCAGACGAAAGCAGTTCTACTACTTCAGCGGGATGACGTTTTGGCGAGTCTATGTAAGCAGGTGAGTCCTGTGAGTAGAGTGACGCACTGCCGAATATCGGGGAGAGCAGTATGATGAGCCCTGTTAATGCGATGACGATTGACAGGGGACGGCAGGGTACTGTCAGATCAGGGAGACGCAGAGGAAATGCAACATTGCGCCCTGCAAATGCCAGGCCGATCAACAATGAGAATGAGATGGCGTAGAGCGGGATGTGCATCGGGAAATCTACTGCATTGTGAACCGCCACTGCTGCCGTTGCGCCCGCGAGGGCAAGTCCGATCTCAAGGGGGTCGTGCTCCTCACGTTTCTGGGCAAGAAGCCTTACGCCGAGTCCGAAAGCAATAGCAAATACAATGAGTGCACCGAGGATCCCGGTATCGGTCAGGACTTCGAGATACTCGTTCTCTACATGATGATAGTTCTTTCTGCCATCTGTCATTCTGTGCGCAGGGAAGACGGACCTGAATGCGTTTGCGCCGGCGCCGATCATCGGATAATCCTGCCATACCGAGATAGAGTCGCGCCACAGGGCGAAGCGTGACTCTGCACTGGCTGTTTCCGTCGGCTTCTTGAGCGTTGCCAGCCTGTTGCTTACCTTCTGTCGCATCTCGGTGTTGCTGATGGCTTTGAGCGAGCAAACAGTCGCGCCCACCAGGAGCAAACATACGAGGAGCGCGACGATCCGGAGTGGGAACCTTCTACTGAAGAGGAGGCTCAGGATAACGACAATGACCGCAGCAGCAGCGGAGAGCAGGGCACCGCGTGAGAGAGATGTCAGGATTACAAAGCCGATGACGAGGAAAGAGATTCCAGCCATTGCTGCATGTAGCCACTTTTTTCTGAACAGTGTGGTAGCAGTGGTGGCCAGTGCAACAGGATAGAATAGCGCAAGGAAACCTGCAAAGTGCGTTCTGTTGATGAAACAGCCTATGGGTTTGCCATGTGCTACATTCAGAAGCCACCAGAGCGTTTTCTTTCGTGGCCAGATCCAATGGTGGCAGAAACCGGCAACGGCGACCAGCGTGGCAAAGATGAGGGAGAAGTAAAACAGGCGCTTCTTCTGCCGTTGAGGCATACCCGCCGCAAGCGCGACGACCGCAGTAACCGCAATTGCCAGGAGCAGGGTTCTGAATGTGCCTGCACGGTTCCTGGTGACAGCGAAGTGGACGGTTGCCGTCTTCAGCAGACCCAGTTCGTTGCCACGTACGATTGCTTGCCTGACAATGTTGTTCTGCGCATATCTTATCTCGCCGGTAGCTGCGTCAAGGTGGCCTGGCAGGGGTAACATGGAAAGTGCCAGCAATCCGATCGCGAGGATGGCCAGCCATGCTGCAAAAGGTATGCGAACCTTTCCATGTGATTGTGCAACCTGGAAGGCAAGTGCAAGGCAGAGGATGCCGACCACCAGGATGAAGGGGATTGCGAACTCACCAGCCCCCGACATAACAAGAACGAGCATTGAGATTACAAGAGCGACGGCCGGGATGGCCCTGGTGAGTATTGTCATGTCAGAGTGTTCCACTCGTGCTCTGGAAGGGGGGCGTTGGCGGGTATGGCAAATTTGTAACGTTCAGGAAGGCCTCGTCCCAGCCACTCCAGTTGTTGTTGGAGTCCCTGACGCGTACGCGGTAGCGGATGTAATGCTGCCAGTTGGTCGTCCATGTATTCGTGGTAAGGGCGGTCAAAGCAGATGCATTCCATGAGGGATTCCATATCGGATGATTGTCGTATTGATACTCGTAGGCAGTATATATGCCTGAGCCACTGGTTGGTGAAGCGGTCATTGTGCTGCTGTTGCCATAGTTAATGATTGCTGGCGCGAAGCTGAGCGTCACAGATGGTATGGGAGGAGGAGGAGGAGGGGGGATGACAATGACGTCATCATCTCCAGTGTTTGCTTCATCTCGCTTTGTGGTTCTGGTGGTAGTTGCATGGTCATCTTCTTCAGTTGCCACTTCAG
>JAUXFM010000091.1 GCA_030622955.1 Lentisphaerales bacterium | reverse complement strand
GGGCCTCTTTAAGGCGCAGGGTGCCGGTGATCAGGGCATGATGTTCGGCTATGCCTGTGATGAAACGAAAGAGCTGATGCCGATGCCCATCGTTTATGCACACAGATTGACAAAAGCGTTAGCAAAGCTAAGGCAGAATGGCAAGTTGCCTTACTTGAGGCCTGATGGCAAGGCGCAGGTCACGGTGGCTTACATCGATGGCAAACCGGTTCATGTTGATACGGTGGTCGTATCCACGCAGCACGATCCAAGCGTCTCTCACAACCGGCTGATGCGTGACATCATCAAGCATGTTATCAAGAAGCAGATCCCCGCGAAGTTGCTGACGAAGAAAACAAAATTCCTTGTTAATCCTACGGGCCGGTTCGTTGTAGGTGGGCCGCAGGGCGATTGCGGACTGACAGGTCGGAAGATAATCGTCGACACGTATGGAGGTATGGGCAGGCACGGCGGCGGTGCTTTTTCGGGCAAAGATCCCTCGAAGGTCGATCGAAGTGCTGCATACATGGCTCGTTACATGGCGAAGAACATAGTGGCCGCGAAACTCGCGAGCCGCTGCGAAATGCAGATTGCTTATGCGATCGGCTATCCTGAACCTGTATCGGTGCTGGTTGATACTTTTGAGACAGGGAAGATCGATGACAGGAAGATCGAGCGAGCCGTGAAGAAGATATGTGACCTCAGGCCTGCAGCGATCATCAAGAAACTCAAGCTGCTGCGGCCCATATACAGCGCTACTTCAGCCTACGGGCATTTTGGCAAGACGAAAGACCTGGACATATTCACATGGGAACGCACCGATTTGGCGAAGAAACTCCTGGCCGCACTGAAATAGAGAACAGAAAGATGTGGGGATAGATTTATGAAGCGCTCAAAGAAGGCCCGCTCCCAGAAGAGCCGGGCAAAGACCGACCGGAAGAAGTTTAACGATTTTGTAGTCAAGGATATGAACCTAGCGCCCTGGGGGCGGAGGGAGATCGACTGGGCTGAGGTCGAAATGCCCGGGCTCATGGCCATACGCGAAGAATATGCCGGCAAGAAGCCGCTCAAGGGCGTGCGTATAAGCGGATCCCTGCATATGACAATCCAGACCGCGGCATTGATCGAGACGCTGTTGGATCTGGGCGCGAAAATACGTTGGGCCAGCTGCAACATCTACTCGACCCAGGACCATGCCGCAGCTGCGATCGCCGCGGGGAGCACCCCGGTGTTCGCATTTAAGGGGGAAAGCCTCGAGGAATATTGGTCATTCACCGACCGAATGTTGGATTGGGGCAAAGGCAGAGGCCCTGAGATGATCGTTGATGATGGTGGCGATGCCACGCTTTTTTTACACCTGGGCTATAAAGCCGAGGAGGATCCTCGTGTTCTTGACAAGAAGCCCGAGAGCAGGGAGGAGGCGGTGCTCCAGGCGCAGGTGCGCGAATCCATCAAGAAGGACCCGGAAAGATTCCATCGCATTGTGCCAACGATAATCGGCGTTTCCGAGGAGACGACCACGGGCGTTAACAGGTTGTACATGATGGAAGAGAAGGGCGAGCTGCTCTTCCCTGTTATCAATGTTAACAACTCTGTGACGAAATCTAAGTTCGATAACCTGTATGGTTGCAGGCACTCGCTGGTCGATGGCATCATGCGGGCTACTGATGTAATGATCGCCGGTAAGGTTGCCGTGGTCGCAGGATATGGCGACGTAGGCAAGGGCTGCTGTCAGTCCCTGAAAGGGCAGGGCGCAAGGGTCCTGGTGACCGAGATTGATCCCATCTGTGCATTACAGGCGGCAATGGAGGGATATGAAGTTGTCACCATGGATGAGGCCTGCTCGATCGGCGATATCTTTGTCACGGCAACAGGATGCTGCGATGTCATTACAGAGAAGCATATGCGCAAGATGAAGCATATGTCTGTTGTCTGCAATATTGGGCACTTCGACAGCGAGATCCATGTCGAGCGGATGGAGAAATATGAGTGGGAGGAGATCAAGCCGCAAGTCGACAAGATCACGATGCCCGGCGGCACCAGTATTGTAATGCTGGCCAAGGGCAGGCTCGTCAACCTCGGCTGCGCGACCGGACACCCAAGCTTCGTGATGTCCAGCAGCTTCACGAACCAGGTTCTTGCGCAAATTGAACTCTACACGAATCCCAGCAAGTATCCCGTGGGAGTTCATACTCTGCCTAAGATCCTTGACGAAAAGGTAGCAAGGCTGCATCTCGGCAAATTGGGCACGAAACTTGAGACGTTGAAGCGGTCCCAGTCACGCTATCTCGGGGTGCCTGTTGAAGGACCTTTCAAGCCTGAAGACTACCGCTACTAGACGCCACCTGAGCGGCAGTGAATAGGCAGATGGGCCGCTTTATTGTGGATCAATATCCCATCTTTCCTTGTTGCGTTGAGCTCGGAGTGTGGTATTGTACTCGGAACACGTATTTAGTGTGATGTTTGTAAAACAGGAGCTTGATAAACGATGAAAAGAGCCAAGTTTGCCAGCCTCATTCTTTCTGGAATCCTTGTTGTAGCAGGGGCGCTCGGGACTGTTGAGAAGGCGGATGCCCAGGGCGAGTTCGTCCCTGGCACGAGACATCCATGGAATGTGGGTGTTACCGTTGGATCTCTCGGTTTTGAGGGAGATGAAGAGGTGCAGGACGGGATAATAGTGCAATTTCATGGTGGCTATGATTACACTGATTGGTGGACATTTGAAGGTACTCTTCTGATCGCACCCCAGCTTGACGAGAACATGGTTGGAGAGACAACCCTGGGCGCTAACGGTGTTACTCGGTTCCAGAAAATCTCGCTCCTTGAACGATCAGCTGGCGCGGGTGTTCACGATGCCAGCGGCATTGGCCTGTCGGGTGATGCGCTCCTGCACTTCACTAGGCACCCCAAACGATTCAAAAGCTGGGAGCGATTTGATCCGTATCTTGCCGTGGGTGTGGGGATGATGTTCTATAGCGAAGACCTGGGTGAAAACAGCTCTGACCCTGCGTTCCGTGTTGGTTGTGGTGTGATGTATCATCTTAATGACCAGCTCGGTGTCAGGGCGGACATTCGTACTTTCCTGGCCGGGGAAGATACCGAGGCGAACATGATTGTGAGCGCAGGCCTGCGCTACACGATTGGAGCCGGTGTTCCGGAAGAGATTATCCTTCAAGATGGCAACGACATGGATAATGACGGTTTGACGGATGATGATGAGGACAACAGGTATGGAACAGACAAGACGAACCCGGACACTGATGGAGATGGGCTTTGGGATGGCGAGGAAGTGAATGACCGTGGCACAGATCCGCTGAAAGTCGATACCGATCTGGATATGCTGGGAGACGGCGACGAAGTCTACACCCACAAGACCAATCCGCTCGAGGTGGATACCGACAACGGCGGCGTTTCGGATGGACACGAGATCCTTGATGACAGGACTGATCCGCTCAACGGTGCGGATGACCTACAACTTTTCACGCTCTACATCAAGTTTGAGACGAAGAAATGGGAGATTAGGCCCGAATACTACAACCAGCTCGATGTCATAGGTAAAGTGCTGGCAAGGGATCCCGGCGCGACGGCGGTGATTGAAGGGCATGCCGATAAGCGAAAGAGATCTGAGAAGGAGTATAATCAGAAACTCTCTGAAAGGCGTGCCGGGGCTGTGCTTAACTATCTTGTAGATGCCGCTGGGATAGAGCGCAAGCGGATGAAGGCCGTTGGCTGCGGATTCGACCGTCCGCTAGCCGAGAACGATCCGGAAGACGGGAATGAGCTCAATCGACGCGTGGAAATCTACGTTAGGAAATCGGGCGAAGTGCCTGATCTTGAAGAACCGATTGTATTGCCGGATCCCAAGGTTCCTGAGCCGAAGTAACCTAGCCCATTTGTTGGCGAAGAATGATCAAGTTCAGGATTCTTGAAGGGAAAGCGAAGCGGTACGTCCTTGCATTTGCCCTGCTTCTTGTTCTGATCGTTCTGTTCCGATCCTGGTACTCGAACACCTTGCCACTGGCGGGTGACGAAGCTTATCATTGGGAATGGTCCAGGCCGGGGCATCTTGCGTTTGGCTACTATGATCATCCGCCGTTGACCGCTTACATGATCCGATTGTCAACTGGACTGTTCGGTGGCGGTTCAGAATTCAGTGTCAGGTTGCCTGCCAATATTATGCTGGCCGCCCTGGCAGTTGTCTCCTTCATGTTTGCCAGTCGTATCGTATCAAGACGTGGTCTTGGGGAGGTGGCTGCGATGCGAGCAGGTTTCTTCGCCGGCCTGCTCGTGCTGGTGACCCCGATGTTTGCGTTCTTTTCCATGTATATGAGTACGGATCCCCCATTGATCTTCTTCTGGGGATTGACGATCTACCTGGCATATATTGCGTTGGATTCCGGAAGATGGGGAAGCTGGATTCTTGCGGGCCTGGCATTCGGATTCGCGCTCATGAGCAAGTTCCTTGCCCTTTTCCTGGTGCCTGCACTCGGCCTTTTTGTTCTTCTTTCCAAACGCGACCGGAAGTGGCTGGCAAGGCCGCAGCCTTACGTGGCTCTCTTGTGTGCAGTGATCGTGGCAAGCCCCATGCTTTGGTGGAATGCCAGGAATGGATGGGCGACATTTGTATTCAATTTTGCGCTGCGGCACAAGGAGCAGAGCTTCAGCTGGTGGCATCCATTTGGCTACTTCGCAGGGCCGCTCCTTTTCCTCTCGCCTGGCGTTGTTGTCATGGCAGTCGCCGGGATTTGGCGAGGTCTAAGAGATTGGCGTAAGCATGATGACAGGCCGGCATTCTATCTCTCAGTGAGTCTTGCGGTGCCACTCATCTACTTTGGTGTTGTGAGTTTCGTGCGATCAGTTGGTGCGCATTGGCTTACGGGCGCCTGGTTTGCAGCGTTGGTGTATATACCCTGCCGCTGGGAGACGATGGCATCGGAAGGCAAGAAAACAAGATGCGCCCTGTCGCGGCGATGGGTCATTGGTATGGCTCTTGCGATCACCTTATTCATGCACCTGGTAGTTTATTTGGCACCGAGGCTGCTATCGATGAAATGGGCATATGCTGGCGATCCGAGCCGCATCTCCACGGAGAAGATCTCTGAACTTTACGGCTGGGATGAGCTGGGGGAAGAAGTCGAAAGAGAGTATCGAGAGATGCTTGGTACGCAGGGGGATTCTCCCGCGGGGCTCTTTCTGATCTGCGATCAGTATGGACTGGCAGCGAATGTCTCTTTCTATTCACCGTCCAAGTTGAGAACGCACTTGTGGTGCAGGAAGAGACGACATGGGGAGAACTACAGGTTCTGGGATGATTTTGAGTCACTTGAAGGGCAGGACGCAATCTTCGTTACGAAGGCTTCAGGCCGGCGACTGCAAAGCAGGATAGAATCGCTTGATGAGTACTTTGGCAAAGTACAGGATCCGCCAGGCCTGTTCGTTGTGGAAGAGAAGGGCGTGCCGATTAGAGCTTTTTCTGTGATAAAATGCTACGATTTCGATGGCAGGATTCCCGAATTATGAACACGATGCACGGTTACACGAGCAGAAGCTTCCTGACGGCGTTCTTCATGACGTTGTTGGTGCTGACCTTCGTGATGTGCACGATCGTGATCTTTCAGATAATCGAGCTTCTGGCGCATGATATCTCGTGGCGCATTGTCCTGCGGGTCTTTCTGTGCGGGATTCCTGCGGCTCTGGGTTACGCCATACCTATCAGCTCACTTGTTGCTGTTCTTCTGATTTTCGGGCGCCTTTCTGCCGATGGTGAGATTACTGCCATGAAGGCCTGTGGCGTCAGTATGAGGCAGCTCGTCAGCCCGGTGCTGCTCCTGGCTGTCGTATTGACGATCATCTGCTGGTATATTCATATGGGCCTGGCGCCGAGAAGTCATTATGCGCGCAAATCCATTGTTGCCCAGATTGGCGCTGAATCCCCGATTAAGCTGATAGACGCTGGGCAGGTGATAGATGATTTTGACGGCTACAAGGTGAGGGTAGGAAAGAAACGCAGGGACAAAATCTATGACATCGTGATCAACGATTTTACGGGCAGTGAACCTGTTGAGATACGTGCGAGCTCGGGGGTGATGAGAACGAGCGATGATGGCGATGAGTTGATCCTGGAATTGACCGATGTCAGAATGGTGCCCGGTCCGGGAAATGCGGATGAGTTCTTTTCAGAGTATTGGCCTGTGCGGATACCCGTTGCAAAGAAGCGGGTCTATTGCAAGCGCAATGCAGACAGAACGCTCCTGGAATTGCAGGAGCGATTGAAGGGCCTGCCTGTGGAATATACTGAGATGGGTCAGATGGATCTTGCGAAGGCACAGATGTCGTTGCGCGTTGAGATGAACAAACGCATCGTGCTTTCGTTGTCATGTTTTACGTTTGTCTTGCTGGGCATACCACTTGGCATCAAAGCGCACCGCAAGGAATCATCTACTGGACTTGCCATCAGCCTTTGTGTGGTTGTTGGATTCTACCTGTTTATCATCATTGCAGATTCACTTGCACGCAAGCCTGGCTACAGGCCCGACCTGATAATCTGGATCCCGGTGATCGGGGGAGTGATCGCGGGGACCGCAATGCTGTGGCGTGCAAGGTGAGTTTCTTGTTTTCAACCTGTTTTCTCTTTGATATACCGTGGCATATAGAGGAGGGGCCTGAGAATGACGACACTTGGAATAGAAGAGGTAATGAAGGTGCTTGCGCATCGATATCCCATGCTCATGATCGACAAGGTTATTGAGTGCGATGACGAGAAGCACATTGTAGCGATAAAGAACCTGACATTTAACGAGCCATTCTTTCAGGGCCATTTCCCGGGTGTGCCCGTCATGCCTGGTGTTCTCCAGCTTGAGGCCATGGCGCAGGCCGGTGGCATATTGCTGACGAGGATCAGCGCTGATACTGCAGGGAAAGTGCCCTACTTCATGGCAATTGATAAAGCAAAGTTCAGGAAAGTTGTGAAGCCGGGCGACCAGATGAGGATCGAGATAGAAATGTTGAAGATCCGGTCCCGCCTGGCAAAATTCAAGGGTGTTGTGTTTGTTGATGGCGCCGTGGCATCGGAAGCCGAATTAACCTGCATGATCACCGAGAAGAAGGCTGGAGAATGACCAAGATCCATCAGTCGGCAGTGGTCGATAAGGCTGCGCAACTCGGAGAAGATGTTGAGGTCGGCCCTTTTTGCGTTGTTGGGCCCGATGTGAAGTTAGGCGCAGGCACGCGCTTGATGTCACACGTTGTCTTGGACGGTTGGACGACGCTAGGGAGCGAGTGTGTCATCTTTCCGTTTGCCAGTATTGGAACGAGGCCCCAGGATCTCAGCTACAGGGGCGAGAAGACATTTGTCAGGATCGGCGATCGTACAACAGTCCGTGAAAGTGCGACTATCAACCGCTCGACGAAAGAGGGCGGTACGACGAGGGTGGGATCCGACAGCCTCATAATGGCCTATTCGCACATTGCACATGAGTGCCAGGTTGGGGATAGGGTAGTCATAGCTAATTGTGGCACGCTGGCCGGTCATGTTACCGTTGAAAATGATGCGATCATTGGTGGGCTGGCCGCCGTTCATCAATTCGCCAAGATAGGTGCTATGTGCATGATCGGTGGCTGTTCCAGAATACAGCAGGATTGCCTTCCCTACATGATCGTTGCCGGGACGCCTGCAAAGGTGTCCGGCCCTAACAGTATCGGCCTCAAAAGAAAGGGCTTGAGCCCGACAGTGAGACGTTCCCTTAAAAAGGCATTTAAGCTGCTTTGTAGGAGTGGATTGTCGACCAATGCCGCAATTGAAGGGATTCTCTCCGAACTGGAGCCTTGTGCTGAGCTTGATCATCTCATACAGTTTGTTAAGAATTCAGAGCGGGGCTTTATACGATGAGCCGTAGAATTATTAGAGCAGCCTTGTCTATTTGTATATCTTCGATCCTTTTCTGCATGGTCGCATCTGCAGATGACCGGTTCGTGGATCTGACGGGCGACCAGATCGAGGTCAGGGCGCTTGTTAAGCTGGTTCATCTGCATACCGGCCGTAAATTCATTGTCGATGAGGACGTGAAGGGCAAGGTCACGATAATGATGCCCAGGATCCCCGCGGACCAGGTCTACCCTTTGTTCGTATCAATCCTAGAGTCGATAGGCTGTTCCGTGGCGGATAATGACGGAGTCTACAGGGTCGTTTCTGTCGGGAAGGCAGCGATCCCTATGGCGAAGGTCTTTGGGCCAGATGACAAGGTGCCCGCAGAGGGCCTGCTTACAAAAGTGATCAGGCTTGAACATGTCAACGTGGCCGATATGCAGAAAGCGCTGTCATCAATGCTCGGGCAGGCGAAGACTGGTGCCATGGCAGCACTTGAGAGCACTGGGCATCTTATAATCACTGACAGCGCGGAAAATGTCAGGCGAATCGGCCAGATTGTTGCACAGGTCGACAAGCCGGGGTTGGCTCGCGTTACAGAGATCGTTGAACTCGAGCATGCGGATGCCAAGGCAATGGCCAACCAGCTTGAGACTGCCATGGAAGGGCTTGGCGGCAGCGCAGAAACCAGAGCGAGCAGGTTGAGGCAAAGGCTGGGTCAGCCGGCATCGGTCGGCTCACGCCAGGCGACCATTGTGGCTGCACCGCATTCCAATAGCTTGATCCTGGTGGGAACGGCCGCACAATTAAAGGAGCTCAAGAGGATTGTCAAGCGCATGGATGTTGACGCCAGTGATGGGCGCGGCAGGCTTAATGCCATCTTCCTCAAATATATTTCGGCCGAGGATACAGCCAAGAATCTCAATGAATTGCTCTCCAAATCGATTTTGGCAAAGCAAGAGCAGACAGGTAAGCGTGTTGCCATAGCCATCCAGGCAAGCGTAGAGAACAATGCTCTGCTTGTTGATGCTATGCCGCATGATTTTGCGCTTGTTAGCGACCTGGTGGCGCAGCTTGACACGGCGCCGCGCCAGGTACTCATAGAGGTGGTGATCGCCGAGGTGAGCGTTAACGATGAGTTGGACATTGCTGTTGAACTGGCAGCCATCGATGAACCCTCGAAGATCGGGGATTCGGTGATCCGCGGCAGTAGCACCTTCAAGGACGGGGCAGAAAACCTTATGAATGCAGTACAGCAGGGGGTTTTCCCGCGAGGAATCGCTATAGGTATTGCTCAAGGATCGCGTGTTGACGGTGAGGGCGGTCTCGTTTCAGGGATCCCGGGGATCATAAACATTGATGCAATGAAGAGGGATCGGAATTTCAAGATCAAACAAATGCCGTCCCTGCTTGCGCAGAATAACAAGGAAGCAAGTGTCTCGATCGTCAACGAAATACCGATCCTGAAATCGACCATCAGAGGAGCCGGTGCGGACAAAGAGATTGTTGAGAATATTGAAAGGATCGAAGTAGGGATTAAGTTAAAGATCAAGCCGCAAGTGAATGCAGGGTCAGAAGTTATGATGAACCTGAACACGAGCATAGAAGCGGTCATTGATCCTGGACCTTCAGGCACAAGGTTTGCTCCCACGATCGCCAGACGAGAAGTGTCCACGAGCGTGACAGTTCCAGATGGTCACACGGTGGTAATCAGCGGACTGACCAAGGAGAACGAGACGAAGATTGTCAAGAGAGTGCCTGTCCTTGGATCCATGCCATTGATAGGGATGCTATTCCGCCGCACTGTGAAGACAAAGGAAGAGACTAATTTACTGATCTTTGTTACCCCGCACATCGTGGCGGACCCGGAAACTGCGCGCAAGCTTGCCGATGAATGGCAGAAGAGGACCGGCCTGAGTGCTGAAGGGAAATCTTCGGAGCTTGGCAATGACAAAAGAAGATAAAATCCGGGCAGATACTCCTGCCGATGACGAACTGCGGACGCTCAAAGAGCTCGGCGTTGAATACGGGCTTCAGGTACTCGATGCCATTTCCAGTGATATGCTGGATCCCTTGCTGATCGCTAATGTCCCCGTGGAATGGGCCAGATCTAATTGTCTGCTACCGATAAGGGTGGACGGAAAGCCCTTTGTTGTCACTGATGACCCTACACAGATTGGGAAACGCGAGGATCTGTCCCTGCTGATAGGTGAGGAGCTTGGTTTTGTCCTGGCTCGACGGGAGCTGATATCTGAGGGTATTGAGAGTTGCTACTACAGCAAAGATGATTCGCCAAGTGAGTTTCTCAAAGAGATGGATAGCGATGAGCCTGGGGGCATGGACAGGCGGCGTGGCGATGATCTGCTACAGGTGGCTGACCAGGCGCCAGTAACGCAGCTTGTGAATCTGATTCTGCTCCAGGCGGTCAAAGCAAGGGCTTCCGATATACATTTTGAGCCGTTCGAATCACGTTTGCGTGTCAGGTACAGGGTTGATGGAATCCTTTATGAACAGGCTTCACCGTCGAAACATCTTGAGCTGTCTCTTGTTTCAAGACTGAAAGTGATGGCGAAGATGGATATTGCCGAGAAACGCCTGCCCCAGGACGGCATGGCGCGGGTGAATGTCGGTGATCGCGAGATAGATATACGAGTTTCGACGATTCCCGTCGCTGAAGGGGAAAGAGTTGTGCTCAGGCTTCTGAACCAGGAATCTACGCTTCTGTCGCTGCAGGAGCTGGGGATGGCTGATGCTGAGCTGATAAGAATAGAGTCATTGTTGGCAGAAACCCATGGCATCGTTCTGGTATGTGGCCCAACGGGGAGTGGCAAGACGACAACTCTTTACGCTGCGCTCGGTAAGCTTGATGCCGGCAGAAGAAACATTATGACGATCGAGGATCCGATAGAGTACCAGCTGCCTGACATTGGACAAATCCAGGTGAAACCCAAAATAGGTCTTACTTTTGCAAGTGGCCTGAGACACATTCTGAGGCAGGATCCTGACGTCATACTAGTTGGTGAAACGAGGGACCTTGAAACAGC
>JAUXFM010000168.1 GCA_030622955.1 Lentisphaerales bacterium | reverse complement strand
TCGTCATCGTCTTCGTCATCGTCTTCGAACTCGCCTTCGAACTCGATGACCCTGCCGTCAGGGGACACCCGGAGAAAATACTCCTCATCCCATGCCAGAACATCGATGAGGTAGGTGATTTCATTGTCAGCGGTTTCTTTTTCCGCGGCGATTATCCTGCCAGCGGGAAGCTCTTCCGAAACAGTGTCTGCGACAATTTCTGGCAAACTCTCGACCTTTAACTCTTCGTGCATGGCAAGTAATGTGCCGTCAGGGGTGATGGTCATGAATATTTCTCTGTCTTCAATTTCGACGGCGACTTCGTAGATGGGTTCTTCGACATAGACAGTTTTCCCACCCGGCACTGCATTGGATACAGCGGCGGCCACGGCCGTGGGCAGTTCGGCTAGATACATATCTTCATCGTCATCGTCGTCTTCCTCGTCCTTGTCAATTTCTTTGACTTCGAGAATCTTGCCGGCAGGTGACGGCTCGATTTCATGCTCCTCACCGTCAGCTACGACAACGCCTTCGTTGATGACCACGTCATCCTCGGGTTCCTTGACTGCAAGCTTGATGCCGCCTTCTGGAAGCTCCTTTTGGATGGTTGCTGAGACTATCTCGGGAAGGTCCTGGATAGCGATTCCGTCCTCTTCTTCCCTGTCTTCGGCTCTGATCGTTATGGCAAGGCTGACGATGAGTCCGGCCAGTGCGAGCGATGTGGCCAAGCTTCTCTTTCTCATTTAGGAGCCTCCTCTGATGGCTTATTTGTGCAAAGTCTAGCGGATCACACGCGTCATGGGAAGCTCGGAGGGTGACTTCTACCGTTCAATTATCAAAATGGGGACAATAATGTGCGTGATCCAACCGTTATATTGATGCGAACGGCAAGGAGTGGTTGACTGCTGGGTCTGAAATGAAAAAACTGACAGGAGCTAGCGGCGAGCAGGGCGTGGTGGCCAGTCGGCTCACGGTGCTGGTGCCGGCCTATAACGAGGCCGAGAGCCTGGCCGACACCCTGCGCAGCCTGCGCAACCAGACGTTGCGGCCGGAGGAGATTATCGTCATCGACGACTGTTCGACGGACGCGACGGCCGAGGTGGCACGGAACGAGGGGGTGACGGTGCTGCGGCCGGCAACCAACACCGGCTCGAAGGCGGGTGCGCAGAATTTTGCCTTGGCGCAGGTGCGAACGGAGTTCACGATGGCTGTGGATGCCGACACCATGCTGGCGCCCGACGCCATCGAGCGGCTGATGAAGGCGCTGACCGACCCCGAGATTGCCGCCGCGTGCGGGTTCGTCCTGCCGCGCCATGTCAAGACAATCTGGGAGCGCGGGCGGTACATTGAGTATTTGTTCGCCTTCGGCTTCTTCAAGGTGATCCAGGACTACTATGATCGGCCGCTGATTGCGTCGGGCTGTTTCTCAGTGTATCGTACCGACGTTCTCCGGGCCAACGAGGGTTGGGCGCGGCGAACCGTGGCTGAAGACATGGACCTGACCTGGAGCTTCTACCAGGCGGGGCAGGGGGTTCGCTTCGTGCCGGCAGCCTGCTGCTATCCGATCGAGCCGCACAACTACCGCTTCATGAGCAAGCAGTTGCGGCGCTGGTCGCATGGCTTTCTGCAGAACGTTCTCCTGCATCGGCGGAATATCCTGAAGATACCGATATTGCGCGTCCTAGTGGCAGTGGCGCTGTACGATGCGCTGATCGCATCCATGGTGTTCCTATTTGTGCTGCCGGTGCTGGCGGTATGGATCAGTCCTCTTTTCCTGCTGGGTTACGTGCTCGACCTGCCAGCTGTGGCGGTGCCGGTGTTGGTCGAGGCAGCGCGGCGTAGGCAAGTTGGCAAGGCTCTGGCCAGCCTGCCAAGCTTCTTCGTGTTGCGCCTTGTCAACGCGTGCTTCATGATCAAGGCGGCTTGGCTCGAGCTGGTCGTCCGCCAGCCGTTGTTGGTCTACGAGAAAGGACATTGATATGATTGTCGGCATGCCTGGCTCGGGATTGGGTGGTATTTTACATCTCTGTTTGGGGGCATTGATGCCCCTGCGGGAGTTGTGGATGAGCATCCACGGTCGGAGCAGTCGGGAGCGGTGGCGCAGAGTCCTTGTGCAGGTCTTTCTATGCGCGGGGGTCGTGGGGGTGCTTTGTGTCGAGTTTTACCTGTTGCGTCGCGGTGCCGATTGGCTGGAGTCTTCCGCCGAGACCGGGATCGTGATCGTTGACCGGCCCGTGGCCACTGTTATCAACAAGGCCTCAGCCCTGTAATGTAATATTATTCATCCGTGCAAAACGGTGCTGTATAGTGCTGAGAGCAAGAAAACAGGCACGAAAATTCATTCGTTTCGGGATGGATATTGCCATTGCGAGATGGCTTGAAGGCGGAAATACGAGCTGATGGTACAGTGCACCCGTGATTAGCCCACGCTAACCCAATGAAGACCGCCCGACTCAGGCAGCTTTGTCAGGGTCAAGCGGGTGAATACGGCGCTGTTGGTCGAATACCTGTTCATTCTCCATGGCAAGACCTCCCTGTTGTGATAATCTTGCACAGGTGTGGATGTTATGCGAGACGGTGTGTTTTGCCAACGAAATCAGGGCGGATAATTGCTTTTACAGTGGATGGTCTGAAGGAACAGAATAAAAGGGAAAATATTGGCAGGGAACCCCATGAACTATAGACGCGGAATCATTTATTCCATATTGGTTTGCACAGTAATATTGAGCTTAACTTCTCTGTCTTACGGGGAGGAACAGCGTTTCAACCTGGCTTCTCCCGAGAAGATCATTGTCAATAAACAGATCGTGACTGAGTTGAAAAAAGAAGCGGAAGCTGGAGACACCCGGTCAGCTTATAACCTGGCCTGTTTATATTACCTTGGCAAAGGCCTTGAACAGAACCTGTCTAAAGCAGCACTGTACTATGAACTGTGCGCAAAAAAAGGCGACATCATGGCGGGCTTCAGCATCGGCAGGTTGTACCAGGAAGGTACTGGGGTCGAAAAGGATCTATCAAAAGCAAGGGCTTATTATGAGCAGAGCGCAAAACAGGGTATGGCCCCCGCGCAATACAATCTTGGACTTCTCGAGCTGTACGGCGTCGGAGGAGCGAAAGATACAGAAAGAGGGCTGCACTGGCTTCACAAGGCATCAGACCAAAAGCTAGGAGATGCCGCGGCAGATATCGGAAAGTGCTATGAACTGGGATATGGGGTAGAGGAAGATAATAAAAAGGCCGCCATCTGGTATGAAAAGGCAATAGACAACGGCAGTGATGCGGCATTAGTTCTGTTGGGCCTATTGTATGACAAAGGCAAGGGTGTAAAAAAGAACGAAAACAATGCCATCAAGCTGTTTACCGAAGCCTCCAAACGCGGAGAGGCGAATGGTATGTATTATCTGGCAACGAAGCTAATTAGAAGCGGGCAATCAGACAATATCGAGAATGGTGTTATAATAATGGAGAAGGCTGCCGACAAAGGGAATGCCATGGCCTGCTCAGATTTGGGAATGCTTTATCGCGAAGGCCGTCATGTGGAGAAAGACCCGAAGAAAGCTGTTTTACTGATTCAGTACGCCGCAAAAAAGGGTCTTTCGGAAGCTATGTATAACCTGGCAACCCTTCATTTCAAAGGTGAAGGGGTAGAAGAAAATGCAGAGTATGGCATACAGCTTATGGAAGCCGCGGCAAACGCCAATTACCCCGCTGCAAAAAAAGCCATGATTGAAATCAACAAGATGAGAAATCAGCAGAAATAGCACTTCCTGACGATGCCCAGTCGGTGGAATGAACTATGAGCTGTCAGCATAACGCTCAAGCGATTCGGAGCCCGTACGAAGAAGGATAAACGTCTGCGTAAGCTGCGGAAACAGATTTCAGAAGTGTCGTAGTTGGCCCCTCGCGTATTCGGATTCCCACTAAATTGACCCTGCCCATTGTCTTTCTGCTTGTCTATTAGGGCTTGGAAGCTGAAACATTGCTCAATTGGAGCAAGCGCAATGTGGTGGCGAGTAATATCCTGCACGGTTTTCTGTTTGTTGCATTGGGTCACTACTGTCCGGTTTGTGGTGACCAAAGTCCATCCAGCACCTTATCTGCTCAATATTGTCTAATGGTTTCATCCTGATATACTACGTTAGCACTTCTCTTGATTTCAAATCGAT
>JAUXFM010000028.1 GCA_030622955.1 Lentisphaerales bacterium | reverse complement strand
TATCACTCGGGACATGCAGTGATAGTACCCTCCTCCTGCCTCTTTTACTCTGGCTGTTCGCATCGCTCTCCTCCTCATTTATGCAGTATCAGCAACTTACCAAACTCTCGCGGGCTGAGTCAATATATATATTGTGTGTCCCTTAGCCTTTATATATTGTGTGTCCCTTAGCCTTCCCTTAGCCTTCCTTAGCCTTTGTGACACCGTTCCTTTGATAGCCTTTGAAATCTCAAAAAAACGATATCCCCGGAATATGTCAAGAATCTGAGCATCTTTTTGGACCTTACATCCTGCTCCCTAATAATTGGATACACAAGCCCGTAAGCGCACTCTGCAAGTGTATTCGGGTCTATTACAGATGAATTAGAACTACTGCCGATCATTTTGCCAATTTGACCATAATATGGAAGCGCCGGTACACGAGCCGCGCAACAGTACAACGGATCCTATTCAATCACTTCGAGAAACTCGGTCTCTGCCTCCACAGCAACGCCCTGCCCTATCATGTCGACGTTCAGAATGACCTTCGTCTTGCCTTTCACGGCCTTGATGATGCCTTCAACCCCCATAAAGGGCCCACTGATGATCTTGACAAGTTTACCCGCAGTGAATGCAGGGCAGGCGCCCAGCGTAACGTCGATCTCAAGAGCTTTTCGAACCTGCTCAAGCTCGTGAAAGAAGATATCCTGGTTCACCACCTCAAGGATCCGAATCACGCTCCGGCTCTCGAAAATGAGCTTGCGCTTGTCATCGTCGAAGACACTGAAGACGTAACTGGGGAATACGGGCTTCTCGGTAACAACCTTCCGTCGCTGGTATCGCTTAGTTTCCTCTCGTAAGGGAAGGTAATGCCTGATCGCATGCGCCTCACAATACAAGGCCATCTTCTTCTCGAACCGGGGTTTAACATGTATGACGTGCCAGCGCATTAATCGAAAAATACACCCTGGATCCAACAACAGCAATCAGTTTCGAGATAGGTTCTAAGTATTTTTCTTTATTTCCACACCATTTTCTGCGAGTCAGTATGATCATGAAGCTGATGCTGTTCCAACGACTTGTGCCTGCAATCGCGGTCTGGCTTGCAACTTTGTGCCTGAGCGTTGCGCAGGATGTGGTACTGGTGAAGGGCACTGTCTCGACCCCGAACACCTCTGAGCGCAATTATGCTGCCAGTATCGCGAGCCGACTTGGCCGATGGCTGGAAGACATTAATATACCCTATCGGACGATCACCGATGAGGACGTCGCAGCCGGTGGTTTACGTTCTGCCAAGACTGCGATATTGAGTTACAACCCCTGCCCTACCAGGAAAGAAAAGGAACAGATAAAATCTTTCCTGGAAGGTGGCGGCAAACTGATTGTCTTCTTCTCCTCGGATTCCGAGCTGGCTTCCCTGATGCGAATGAAACTGGGAGCCTACAAACCTGCCGCTTTTGCACGGCAATGGACCAGCTACACTTTCAACAGATCGGCTCCTGCAATGGTCCCTGAAACCATCTATCAAGATTCGCGCTGTCTCAGACCGGTCTTTCCTGCCAACAACAAAGCCGTAACGATAGCCCGCTGGCGCTCGGACAACTCCGACAAACCGTCCGACCCTGCATGGGTGAGATCGGATCGGGGCATGTGGATGTCCCACGTCCTGCTTGAAGGTGACAGCGAAAACAAGAAGAAACTGCTGTTGGCCATGCTCGGAGCCTGTGACCCGACCATATGGAAAAAAGCAGCAACATCGGCTGTTGCTCGTCCCGGCAGGGTCGGATCATTCTCTGATTTCGACAGCTGCGTTACGTCGATCAGGAAGATGGCCGCCCGATCATCCGGGAAACGCGAAATCGCCCGACTTCTCGAGAGTGCGGCCGCCATACATGCTGAGTTGCCTCGCTTGTTTCAGAAGAAGAAGTATGCTGAGACCGTCGAGAAGGAACGTGAACTGCGGCGAACCCTCTCATATGCACTGAGCACGGCACAGCCATCGAGAATTAACGAGATACGTGCAGTATGGGAACACACCGGGCTCGGCCTGCATCCCGGCAACTGGGAAGCGACCTGCCGGACGCTCGCGCAACATGGCTTCAACGTCGTCTTCCCCAATGTCATGAGACCCGGACAAGGCCATTACAGGAGCGTCGTCGTACCACGTTCAGAACAATACCATGTCTATGGTGACCAGATAGGACAATGTCTCAGGGCGGCCCGCAAGGAAGGTATTGATGTACATATCTGGAAGTTATGCTGGAACCTCGATGGCGCGCCCGAATCCCTGATCAGGCGGTTCCGGAAAGAGAAGAGACTCCAGGTCACTGATACCGGCAAGACGATCAACTGGCTGTGCCCATCCGATCCGCGGAACCTGGCCTACGAGCTCGATGCCATCAAAGAGGTCGTCCGGATGTATCCCATCGAAGGCATCCACCTTGACTACATTCGCTATCCGGACAGCCGTAGCTGCTACTGCACCGGATGTCGCGAACGCTTTGAGCAGAAAACCGGTAAGCGCATCTCAAAATGGCCGCGCGATGTGAGACAGGGCTCGAAGGCAAAGCTGTTCAACATATGGCGCTGCAGACAGATCACGGCGCTGGTGAGTTCCGCACGCAAGGCGATCGATACAATTCGGCCCGGTACAAAGCTGTCCGCTGCCGTCTTCGGCAAGTATCCATCATGCAGAGAGGCCGTTGCCCAAGACTGGCCGATCTGGCTGCAACGCGGGTATGTCGATTTTGTGATGCCCATGAACTATTTCTCGGATAACAAGCGCTTCATGCAGATGACACTGAGCCAAATGAAGCTGCCGGCGGTCGCCAATGCCATTGTGCCCGGCATCGGCGTTACATCGAAGGACTGCCGGCTCGATGCTGCCCAGACAGTTGAACAGATCCGTATCTTGCGTGATCTGAACGCGCGTGGTTTTGTTCTCTTCGACCTGAACACCACGCTTGAGAAAGAAATCCTCCCTGTCCTCGGCGCTGGGACGACCGCGCCGCGCTAAGAGCTGCACGAAAGCTAATAACGAATGATAAATGCCAAAATCGTCCTGCCTGTCATTCTCAGATCCAGCAGCGAGCGCTTGCAACACTAACACCAATCAGCTAGGCTACGCGGAACAGCTTGCTCACGGGAAGGCATCAACATATGGCCAAAGCCGAAAACAAATACAAACGCATCTTGATCAAACTCAGCGGCGAGGCGCTTCAGAACAAGGAAAAGGGCCTCAGCATAGATCCCGACATCGTCGCGGGGATCGCTGTGCGCCTAAAAGCCATCGTCAAACTAGGCATGGAAGTTGCAATCGTCGTTGGCGGCGGAAACATATTCAGAGGCATAAGCGGTCAGGCCAGAGGCATAGATCGCACGACCGGTGATTACATGGGCATGCTCGCAACGATCATCAACGGTCTTGCGCTACAGGATGCACTTGAAAATGACGGACTCCAAACACGCGTCCTTACGGCGATAGATATGCACAAAGTCGCGGAGCCATTCATCCTGCGCCGTGCGCTCCGACATTTCTCAAAAGGCCGGATTCTCATCTTCGCTGGCGGCACAGGCAACCCTTACTTCAGCACCGATACGGCGGCAGCATTGCGTGCCAGCGAAATCGGGGCAGATGTACTGTTGAAGGCAACAAAGGTGGACGGCATCTATAGTGATGATCCCATGAAGAATCCCGATGCCACTCGCTTCAAGACCATCCGTTACAGTGAGGCACTGGCCAAGGAACTGAAGGTTATGGATGGTGCCGCTTTCGCGCTCTGCATGGAGAACAGCATTCCTATCGTGGTATTCGACTTCTTCAAGGAAGGCAACCTGATGAAGGCCGTCACTGGAGAAGACGTTGGAACACTTGTCTCCGACTAGAATCTTTCTCAACGTGACAAGATGCTGCAATTTGTGTATTAACTCAGACACAGACAGGAGCAGGGCTGGATCCGACTCCACAAACAGCTAGGAGAGAATCATGGAATCCGTTGAAGACATTCTTCTCGAAACCGAAGACAAGATGGTGAAATCAGCGAGCTTCCTGCACGATCAATTCGCTGGCGTCAGAACAGGCAAGGCATCGCCAGCACTGGTCGAGAATATCAACGTTTCATACTATGGAACGATGACCAGGCTCCGTGAGATGGCGAGCATCTCCACGCCGGAGCCGAGGCTCATCGTTATTAATTCTTATGACCCGACCGCATTAGGCGAGATCGAGAAGGCCATACTGGGCGCAAACTTGGGAGTCACCCCCATGAATGACGGGAAAGTCGTCAGGGTACCGGTTCCCGAGCTGAGCGAGGAACGCAGAATGGAACTCGGAAAAGTCGCCAAGCGTATGGCCGAGGAAGCTCGCGTTTCAATCCGCAATATCCGAAGAGATGCGAATGAGCATACAAAGAAACTGCAGAAGGATGGCAAAATAGCTGAAGACAAGAGGGATGATGCTCTCAAGGAGATCCAGAAGCACACTGATGCACATGTTAAGAAGATCGATGAGACTCTGGCGGCAAAGGAAAAGGAGATAATGGAAGTCTAGGACAGCGTAGGGACCCGCATAACTACCTGCCTGTGCGATACCGAACCTAATCTGGGGATGGCCATTATATGGTATTGACCCAGGCACACCAACGGGCTATCATTTCGCTTAGTTTGATGGGAGCAAGATATGGCTGACAATCCTCCGGAACAACCCAATCAGGGACTTCCGCCCAAGCTCAATTTGAGGCCTGGCGGAATAGCCGGCAATGGTGGCACGGCACCGCAACCCGCTGCAGCGCCACAACCGGCCGCACCGACAAGTGCTGCAAAGCCCATAAACATCAAACCTCCTGAACCCGAGAAACCAAGCTCTTCGACTCTCACTAAGACTGTCCGGCTGGCGCCCATCATGGAGAAGACAGCTCCTGCAGCCTCGGCACCCGCTGCACCACAACCTATAGCAGCAGCTCCTCAGCCCATCGCGCCAAAACCAATTTCGCCGAAGCCCATCACTGTGGCTCCCGCAACAGGCGGGCCCAAACCTTTTACCGTGCTACCAAAAGCAAGTGGTACGCCAAAGCCTATCTCCGTTGCAAGTGCACCAACTGCAGCGCAGCCCGAGAACACGGACGAAAGGAAGAAACAAACGTCAAAGGTTCCCCTTTCTGCAACGACCGAACCAGCGAAACCGACGGAAGGCCCCAAGACAATACGAATCAAGCCGCCAACAGGCGCACCCATCATAAAACCGCTTCGCGGCGGTGGCCCCAAACCAGCAGTAGTGGTGCCGGCGGATCCCAAGAAACAGACTTCTCGTGTGCCTCTGGAGGCAGCCCTCCAGCCTGAAACAACGGCCAATCAGGCTGCCGCACCCAAAACGATCAAGATCAAGCCGCCAACAGGTGTCTCCACAATCAAGCTTGCGAAACCGAACCGATCGGCTACTGGCAAACTTGCGCTTGCCGGCGACAATGCACCGAATGCCGCCGGCAAAACGGGAGCCATCGATGACGCAGATACTGGTGCCGGCCCGACGCCAACCAAGCGCAAGACCATCCGTGTGAAAAAACTTGACGCCAACCAGAAGAAGAGTGAAAGGTCGGTACGAGTCGCCCAGCAGGAATCCGAGCTCAAGGGCGAAGTCGGAGCTGCGACCAAGAGCTACGAACCCGGTGGATTTTTCGTAAGCCTCGCGGTCATCCTTTTTCTTATCGCTGGCACGACAATCTGGATGTTTTGTGCACAGGATTTCGGGCACAACTACTGCCTGACCGAGACATCTTATGGTGCGCCTGAAATGGACCTGCCCTGGTATGGGAAAATGTACAACCGCCAGCTATCTCACCCGTCGCAGCGACAACGGCAGCCATGAATTCTCACATCAGTTTCTCATCAACTCCAACAGACATAGAGGATGCATCAAATGGCAAGTGATAATGTTGTTCAAATTGAAGGCGATAACTGGAAAACAGAGGTCATAGATTCCGAGCTCCCCGTCCTGGCCGACTTCTGGGCCGAATGGTGCGGCCCTTGCAAGATGCTCGCGCCCATCCTCGACGAGCTGGCCGATGAGCTGTCCGGCAAAATCAAGATCGCCAAGATTAATGTGGACAACAATCAGCAGATCGCTACCGAGTTCGGCATTCGCTCGATACCCACTATGCTCGTCTTCGTTGGCGGGACAGTCAAGGAGCAGATGGTCGGGGCCATGAACAAGACAGCCCTCCAGGAAAAGCTGCAGCAGTACGTTTAGAACCCACTTGAGATAAGTTCTCCTCTGCATGTAGAAATGCCAAGTCCAGGACCAGTCCACCAGTCCACCCACAGGGTCAGTCCTCTTATTTAGGTATTTGTGCATTTCTGGCTTTTTACCACGATATGGCAATTCTTTGTGTTGAGGGCTTCTCAACACAATCAATGTGCTTTGTCATCTTCGAAGTAACACCATCTCGAGCCTCCAGCGCATCCCTTTGCGAGACACCATCGTTCTGGCATATGACAACTAGGCGGGAACAGTTCATAGTCCCGCTTGTCCTTGAATATCTCATCGCCTTTGTTTCCCCTATTCATCACATGCCAAACCGCTCCAGCATATTCAATCCTTGGCATACATCACCGTCAAACAACTCCTCTTGATCGTCAATACTACTCAAGACTGACCCGAAGAGTAGCGCCCCCTATAGACCGTCCTCTGCTGCTTTTTCTTGCTCTGCACACGCGACAGTGCAATATTCAGCGTCTCGCAGTGGCGGGATACTCCCGACGAAGCAGCCTGCGCGTGCCACAGGCACGCCGGCAGGAAATCTGATGGCATTTGCGCATCTGAGGTGATAAGATATCTGAAATCTTGATATGGCGGGTTCGCATAGCGGCAATTGCGGTAGACTGTAAATCTACTCTCTTTGAGTTCCTTGGTTCGAGTCCAAGACCCGCCACCAACAACCAATACGACCATTCGATGAACAAAGAAGGTCGCGTAATGATCATTAACCCAAGAAATATTGCTGTCTGTATTGTCACAATCTTGGCTATTGTCGCGTCCGTTGGTCCTCTTGCAGCTGATGAAACCAGTTCCACCGACCTTCTTGCGGATGCCGATCGAAGTGTTGCCATGGTTGAGAATCGGAGCTCTTCGGGATGGAAGCAGAGGTTACTCGTCAAAACCTCCGGGGAACATGCTATTGCTTTCCGTGCTATATTTCGAGTTGAGAATCCGACAGAATTCACGTCGCTGTCGCTGAAGAAGCCTCTTAACATCAAGAATCTGACCTTGAATGGCAAAACGATCCCTAAACCCCTGGACAGAATGACCTACAACGTCATACCGGGCATTCCGGTATCGATGCTAAGAAAAGGTTCGAATGAACTTCAAGTCGTTTGGACACAGGAAATCAAAACACAGAAGAACAAGAACACCTCCAATGTTTCTATTGTTTCCCACCAAATTGACTCCGCAGCTCTTGATATTTGTCTACTTGGATTAACGCCCTCGGCACTTACCTTCCAGACCGGGCCGATCCTAGGCTTTGCAAGAGAAACTGTTTTCACTGTCACCTGCCGCGTGAATATCCCAGCCGAAGTTGTGCTTGAAGTGGACGATCGGCAATACGTGTCAAAGTCGGCATTGCTGCACTCTTTCAAGGTAGAAGGTCTGACAGCAGACAGGCAGTATCATTATTCCCTGAAGGCACGTCTTTCGTCCGAGGGTGATATTCTTGCATCAGTTGGGCCTTACTCTGTGCGAACCCTGCCAGTCGATGGGCAATTCTCATTTGCTGTTCTGGGTGATAGTCGCACACAGCCCAAAGATTGGGCAAAAGTCGCCGCAGCTGTGATCAAGGCAAAACCTGCATTTTCGATCTTCGTCGGTGACATGGTCACGAGTGGTACGATTGACAGCCAATGGGATGAACAATATTTCAGCCCAGCCAAGGAATTCTTCGCTGCCATCCCATATTATGCAGTAATTGGCAACCATGAAGAGAATTGCCCGCTATTCACCCGGATCTTCCTGACACCCGGTGGAAAGAACTGGTCACAGGAAATCTGCTCGGTACTGTTCATAGGGATCGACGGAGCGATGGACTGGACAAATGGAAGCAATCCGACTAAATGGCTGGAAGCTATTCTTGCCAAATCGAAGGCCAAGTTTGTTTTTCTCGCCACCCACTATCCTGCCTGGACTTCGGGAAGTCATGGCCGTCTTAATAAAAACGGCCGCCCCCAGGAAAAGACCATTCGACTTGCACAGGACACGCTAATGCCGCTCTTGAAGAAATATAGTGCTACGGCAATGTTCGCAGGGCATGACCACTTTTACGAACGGTCAGAGCCGGACGGAAATGTTTCCGTAATTGTAGTGGGTGGTGCAGGTGCACCGTTGCGCAACAAGGTCAAGAACGCAAAGAAACAGAATCCATATTCCAAGGTTTTCGCAAAAAAGCATCACTACTGCCTTCTCACAGTCGATGGGAACATTTGCACGATGAAAGTTTTTACACCGGCGGGAACAATGATAGATACACGTTCGTGGATTGCACGGAAAGGCATGCCAAAACCCACCGAGCACCCATAATCGCAACTAATGCGAACAGAAAGAAGCCTGCTGGACATTATCGGAGGAAAGGGAGTTTACATACCAACAAGTTCCTCCACACCCCACGAAGCGGAAACGTTGATGAACAAGGCTGAGCAATACAGATAGTTCCCAACAAGACCGTCATTCATCGAGCGCAGAACGAAGTTCGCTGACGAGTGATTCGAGGGTTCCGGCCTGCGCAGCTTTCACCAACGCACTACCAACAACAACAGCATCTGCTTTCTTTGCGGCCAGCCGAGCCTGCTCACCATTGCTCACGCCAAAACCAACGGCCAGGGGTAGATCTGTCAACCCTTTAAGAGTCTTCACGCGATCTTCAAGGCCTGTCGCCATCTGCTCGCGCGCACCGGTCACGCCTGTCACCATGATGTAGTAGACAAAGCCCCTCGCCCCTTCGAGCACCTTGCCGATACGCTCACTGCCAGTAGTAGGCGCGATCAACGGGACATAGTAGAGATCGTGCTTGTCGAGATGACATCTCAGCTCGTCGGCTTCTTCAAAAGGAAGATCCACAATGAGCATGCCGTCAACACCTGCTTCCGCAGCGTCCCTGCAGCATCTCTCATATCCATAGCTGAAGAAAGGATTGGCATAGCCAAAGAGAACGATCGGAACATCCGAGACGTGACGAATCCGACCGGCCATGGCCAACAACTTGGTAACTGTCATACCTGCGTCAAGCGCCCGCTTCCCCGCCGCCTGTATCGTGGGTCCATCAGCCGTGGGGTCAGAGAACGGCATGCCAAGCTCAAGAACGTCAACGCCGTTTTTAACTGCAGCGATGATGCTCTTTTCCGAGGCGGCAATATCCGGGTCACCGGCAGTCAGGTACCCTACCAGCCCTTTCCGCCCGGCTTCTCTCAACTCGCTGAACTTTGCATCTATCCGATTCATAACGCTGCTACTTTGCCATCTATTCATTTCGACGTTGGTCGAACGCTGTTCTTCCGCCCATCACCCCTTCTTCTCTTCGACTCAGGTTTCCCTGGCCGATCGGAGGTCGCCGCGGGCAGGCAAACTCAGCCCTCATCCTTCCGAAGGATCGCGTCCACGTCCTTATCCCCCCTACCCGAGAGATTGACAACCAGGATCCTGCCCTTACCCATAGCTTTCGCTTGTTTCGCGGTTTCAGCAAGCGCATGACTGGACTCGAGTGCAGGGATAATTCCTTCGAGCCGGGTCAGCTTATGGAATGCTGCCAAGGCTTCTTCATCAGTGATGCTCACATATTTAACACGGCCGCTCTCGGCCCATGCGGAATGCTGAGGCCCAACACCCGGGTAATCCAGTCCTGCAGCTATGGAATGTGCGTTCAGCACCTGGCCATGCTCATCCTGCAGCAGGTAGGTCTTGGTGCCGTGCAGGATGCCCTGCCTTCCCGAGCCGATACTTGCAGAATGTTTACCCGTTTCTATTCCAAGACCCGCTGCTTCAACACCAACCAGTTTCACATCGGCATCCTCAATAAATGCGCAGAAGATGCCTGCTGCGTTGCTGCCGCCACCAACACAGGCGATCACCATGTCCGGAAGACGCTCCGCCATTGCCAACACCTGGCCCCGCGCCTCATCACCAATGACCCTCTGAAAGTCACGGACCATTGCGGGATATGGATGCGGGCCCGCTACAGAGCCTATAACATAAAACGTGTCATCAACGGTCGCAACCCAGGCCCGTAGTGCCTCGCCCATGGCGTCCTTCAAGGTCCTTGTTCCACTGCTGACCGGAACCACTTCCGCGCCCAGCAATTCCATGCGCTTAACATTCGGGGCCTGCCGCTCGATGTCCTCCTCGCCCATGTAGACAACGCATTCCATTCCGAACAATGCAGCGGCTGTCGCCGTTGCCACGCCGTGTTGACCTGCGCCCGTTTCGGCCATAAGTCGGTTCTTGCCCATCCTGCGCGCCAGTAGGGCCTGCCCGACAGTATTATTCACTTTGTGGGCTCCGGTATGATTGAGGTCTTCTCTCTTGAGGTAGATATCAGCACCTCCGCAGGCGGCGGTCAATCTTTCAGCAAGGTACAGGGGTGACGGACGGCCAACATAGTCTCTCAGAAGCCTGCTGAATTCGGACATGAAGTCTGGATCCTTAACAGCTTCCTTGTATGCCGCTTCTAGCTCAATCAGAACAGGCATCAGAGTCTCGGCAACATACCTGCCGCCAAATTCCCCGAAATGCCCCCTGCTATCTGGTTGTTCGCTCATTATATCGCTCTCGCTCACTGATTACTGACCTCTCACCTTCGCAACGAACGCTTCTACTTTGGCACGATCTTTCCTGCCCGGCGCCGATTCCACGCCGCTGGACACATCGACTCCCACCGGCCTGACCGCGCGAATGCCTGCCTCGACATTTTCCAGGGTCAATCCCCCTGCCAGCATGACCTGGTGCTCCGCCGCCAAAGCGGCTGCAGCATCCCAATCAGCCGTGATACCTGCCCCTCCATACTGGCCCGGAGCCGCCGCGTCAACAAGATATCGCTCCGCGTTGACCCATGCCGTAATGTCGGGAACGACGACATGGCGCTCGAATCTCACGGCGCGCCACAATCGGACGGGCATATCTACGAAATCCTCTGTCCGCTCATCACCGTGAAGCTGAACGGCATAGAAGCCACAATCCAAAGCTGTCTTGATCACGTTCTCGCGTGACTCATTAACAAACACGCCGATGGCCCTGACACTCTTGGGCAGTCCTGCAACTATGGCCCCGGCCAGGTCAGCCGTTATTCCACGTGGTGAGCCCGAATAGAGCACAAACCCGATGAAATCCGCGCCAGCCCCCACTGCATGCCCTGCATCCTCGGCATTCGTCAAGCCGCAGATCTTTACTTGTACAGTATTCATGGCCTTATCCATTCTGCTGAGATTCTGCTCAAAAAAGGCTGAGCATGTAAAGAACCTATAGCAAGCCACGGCCATCGGTGGATGTTGAGGACAGCGTCACATGCCTTTCCGGTGGCCGGGGATCCCGGATTCGAATACCAGGATGAGGCCAAGCCCATTGGATAGTCTCCCTGGATTCCGGGTTTAGAATTCCGTGCTTTAGGCTGGCCCGTTCGCCGGCCTGCACGGTATCGTTAATCCTGACATGCAGAATCCATCAAAACATCGTCTAGGAGTGTTTGGCGGCACGTTCAACCCGATTCATCTTGGTCATCTGTTGATAGCACAGGATGCGATAGATGCATTCGAGCTCACCAGCATCCTGTTCATGCCCTGCGCCACCCCCCCACACAAGCAGAAGAGCAGCCTGATCCCTGCCCGGCATCGTCTCGCTATGGTCGAGGCAGCCATCGAAGCTGATATTAACTTCGAGCCAAGCGATCTTGAAATTCAGCGTGGTGGCGTCTCCTACTCGTATGTAACAATGAGTGAGATCCGGCAATTGCACCCTGATACGGACATTTTATTCATCATCGGCTCGGACAGTCTCTGCGAACTGCATCTCTGGAAGAACATCTACAAGTTGCTCGACATCTGCGAGTTGGTGATTATTGAACGGCCCGGTTACGAGCGCAAGACGATCGACCCCGCCAGCATTCTGCTTGATCCCCCGTGGCCGGACAAACTACTGGCAAATATCGTGAGTCGGCATCCGGTCGGGATATCCTCCACGGATGTCCGCTACAGAATTGCAGAAGGCATGTGCATTAGACATCTTGTACCCCGGGCCGTAGAAGTGTACATTGCCGAGCACAGATTGTACCGACCGTTCAGGAGTGAGTAGCCATTAAGCCACTTGAGATAGCAAAACGAGCGCGTGGGATCCTCGACGACAAGAAAGGGGCCGATATTGCTCTGCTCGATGTACGGGATATTTCAAGCATCACCGACTACTTCATCGTGGTGTCGGGCTCGAGCCCACCCCATCTGAAGGCAATGTTCAATAACGTCCAGATTGAGCTGAAGAAAGATAGCGTGAACTGCTACAGGCGCGCCGGCGACCCCGAGAGTGGATGGATGGTACTCGACTACGTCGATGTCATCATACACATATTTTCACAGGATGCTCGTCAACACTATGCCGTCGAAGACCTATGGGCTGAAGCGCCCCGGGTAGACTGAGAAAGTCGTCATCTTCCTGCATGAACTCGGTGGTATCCAATCCTTCAAGCTTCATAAGCTGTCGGCCCAGCTCATACAGATTCTGTGGCCCCTGCTCATAAACGTATTCCTCGGCGCCAACATCATCCTCGCACACTATTGCCAGCAGAAAACCAACACCCGAGATTCGTTCCTGCTCAATTTCAGCAGACGGTCGGTCAGCCACCGCATCATCCGTCGGGCCCTTCCTGTCATGGAACAGGATCATGCCAGTCACCGCTATAACAAGTGCGGCCGCATACGCGAACGCACGAGCCCTGCGCCATGGGATAGCTATTGTTCTGGTTGTCACCCTCGCTCTCGCTTCGGCCATGATCGCTGCGGTGACTCTCGGACTCGGTCCATCAGCGCTCAATGTCTTTCTGGCCGTCGACAGCAAGCGTGCCGTATCGTCGTGAAAAGACCTGCAGTCTGTGCAGGACTCGAGATGCCGGACCAGCTCATCAGCATCGGCAAGAGACAATTCTCCTGACTCATGAAGGAGTATCTTCTTCTCCATATCTTCACATTTCATGATCCACCCCCAACATGGCATAATCTTCCTGTAAAACTATTCTCAACTTCGACAGTGCATAATGCATACGGGCGAGTACCGTGTTAATCGACAGGCCCTGTGATTCAGCAATTTCTCTGAAACGTAGCTCGCCAGTTGTTCGCATAACAAAAACAGTTTTCTGTTCTGCAGGCAACTCGTCAACAGCCCGCGAAATCTTTTCACCCAATTCCGTTGCCTCGATGACACTTGAGGGCCTGGGCGAAGCCGAGGGAAGCACATTGGAAAGCGTGGAGTCCCTGCCGATTCCAGAATCCTCCGAGGAAGATTGCGACATCCCGCCATCCAGGCTGATGAACTTCTTCCGACGCCTGGCCCGGTCAATGACCAAGTTGTGCGCAATCCGAAATAACCAGCTGATGAAGCTCTTGTTCCTGTACGAGTCAATCTTCCTGATGACCCGCACCCAGACTTCCTGGAAGATCTCATCTGCATCCTCTTTCCCCTCTGTCATCCTCAAAATGAACGAAAACAGCGGCCTGCGATATCGCTCGACCAATACTGCCAAGGCGTCAACATCACCCTGCCGGTACCTGGCCAGCAAATCCTTGTCTTCTTCTTCCATATGGCGACTGTCCAGACGGCCTTGCACCCTTCAACCATAGAACGGGCATTCAGGGCCATTTATTGCATGATTCCTGCCCAAATCGAAACCACTGTTTCCCAGCATTTTAGCCAGATATCGGCTGAAAAATGCCCAAACAGGCTGGCCAATTGCCCTATTGTAGCATCTGAGACCAGTACAATCCATAATCCGATACCAATCACATTGAAGAGATATATCACGGCATAGGAGAATACATGGCCATATTCCTTTATATCGGTCTGGTGCTCAAAGAGGGACCCCACGGTGAATGTGAGATGAAAACCCCAGGTAAACCCGACCAACCCAAGCCAGTAGAGATGATACGCTCCGAGATCGAGGAAGCGTGAAAGGACGTAGAACAGCAGCACAACAAGCACCGTATAGAGGGGAAAGAAATAAGGTGCCAACGTAATCAGAAAGTTGTTCTTCGAAACAGTCACGCTTCCACCCGACTTGGATACGCGCATTTTCGAGACCCTGGCACCCATGAGTGATGCCCAGAGCGCGTGCGTGAGTTCATGCGCGAACACATAAGTACGCACAGGCGGGGGAACTGTTACATACAGGAAGTTCCAGATCCCGAATCCTATGATCATTGCCCACAAAGCCGGGGAAATGGCAGAGACACAATCGGGACTAATGGCCTTGAGAAGCGAAACCACCATCAGCGTTGCAGCAATGCAGAATGGAACAAGCAACAGGCCAACGAACACCCGCCCCGTTCTTTGGATAAACGCACCTGGCACAGACGCCCCTCTCAGACATGATTAAGGCACAATTCTATTGTGCCTTGAATAGCCAGACAAGATCGAAAGCTCAGCTGAGCAGGCAGCATGACCGCCCCAAAAGCTGCCGAATACGGCAGCTTCTGGGAGGTCTGTTAGGTAAGTCTACATTCGACTCTACTGCTGACGATTAGCGATATCCGCCGCGGTCAAAGTTTCTTCTTCCGCCGCCGCCGCCACCATCACGGCCACCGCCACCGCCACCGCCACCGCCACCACCACCGAAATCACGGCTAGGGCGCTCTGTGCGCGGCCTGGCTTCGTTAACTGTCAGAGCGCGTCCGCCAATGTCCTTGCCGTTGTAATCGGCAATGGCCTTGTCGGCCTCTTCCTGTGAGCCCATTTCCACAAAAGCGAAGCCACGTGACTTGCTCGTGAAACGGTCCAGTATGAGGTTGCATCTAACAACATTGCCTGCGCCTTTGAACATCTCGAGGAGTTCTTCCTCTGTTGTATCAAAAGACAGATTCCCTACGTATAGGTTCGTAGCCATTCTATACTACCCTTCCTTCTTCTTTGGCGGGAAGTCGTGTGACCATTCCCGAGTCGTTCGGGTTTCTGACTGCCGCCGAGCAACAAAGCCGCCTGACAATCTACGTCTAAACACCACTCTTCCAACTACCAGCCAACAGCATATGAGAAGAATAAGGAATGGCAACAACTATTTTGAACCTTTTTTGCCACCCCCAGTGAGGAACCCTCTTGAGAGCTCGTTCGGAGGTGCCTGCTTGACATTCCGATCGACTTGATCAGCCCTTAGAACCGTCCGATCAGTCGAATCACTGAATTGAGAGATACAGATGGGGCTCATAAAGCTCAATTGCAAGATGTACAAGAGGGCCAGCACAAGCATTTGGCTCTTGATCTGTTTGAATTCCAGAGTTCAAGGCAGTCCTGCTCGGACTTGGTGATATACCCGAAAAGAGTGATCATATTGACGCACTGGCGGCGATTTTTGACCTAGAGGGATTCACCGCTTTCTACAATCAAGTCGCCTCCACCTGGTAGTGCCGGAATATCTCGACAAGATTCTCAACTGGCTCTTGCTGAAGCTCTCTGAGACATTCGCTAAAGACTGTCTCGGTGATTCTGCCGTCATCTGGGGTAAGTTCCCCTTCTTCGCCAAGTTCATGGTCAACGGCATACTTTTCCTCTGGGACACACCTGGACTCGGCCCGGCCTCGCTGGGCAACATCGTAATCAACCTCTACAGGATCGGCCGATCCTGCCATGCCGATTTTGCCGCTCGCTACGAGAAGGAGTTCCCAAAACTCCCGCTGAAGCTAAGGTGTGGAATCGCACGTGGCCAAGTCATCGCCATCGGGCCCGACAAGCAAAACTCCATGCCCAGAAGAACCCGAACAGTTAGCTCTTCCCAACGGCCTCCTTTCCTTATAATATGCGCCGAGCGTTCCACGATTGTGACCGAATTATGCCGAAAAAGAAGACCAGGACAGCAAAGAAGAAGCCCTCGAAACACAAGTATGATGAAAGCAAGATCAAGACGCTTTCATCCCTCGAGCATATACGGCTGAGGACCGGCATGTATATCGGGCGCACCGGCGATGGCGGCGATTACAATGACGGGATATATATTCTCCTTAAAGAAGTGATCGATAACGCCGTCGACGAATTCATCATGGGGGCCGGCAACCGGATCGACATCGTAATAGCCAACGGCAAGGTCACCGTCAGGGATTTCGGACGCGGGATCCCCCTGGGCAAGGTCATTGAATGCGTCTCAAAGATCAATACGGGCGCCAAATACAATGATGACGTATTCCAGTTCAGCGTAGGCCTCAACGGCGTTGGTACAAAGGCCGTAAATGCGCTCTCGAAACAATTCGTCGTTCGCAGCCATCGTGACGGAAAATACGTTGAGGCCCGCTTCGAGAAAGGAAAGAAGAAGGGGGAGAAGAAGGGACGCACAAAGGAGGCAAACGGCACCTACATAGCCTTCACCCCGGATCCCTCGATTTTCGAGAATTATGCTTTTTGTGACGAACACATAGAACGGCGCATGGCATTCTACGCATTTCTGAATGCCGGCCTGAAACTGGTCTGTAACGGCAAGACGCACAAATCGGAAGAAGGGATCCTTGATCTCGTCCAGGTAGAAACCACTTACGAACGGATCTATAAGCCACTCCATTATCGTGACAAGATGCTGGATATTGCCTTCACGCATACGAACCGGTTCAGCGAGCAATACTTCTCCTTCGTCAACGGACAACACACGAGTGACGGCGGAACGCACCTGAGCGCATTCAAAGAAGGCCTACTGAAAGGATTGAATGTGTTTTCGACAAAGAAATTTGACGGAAGCGATGTGCGTGAAGGCATCCTGGGCGCCGTGGCTATTCGCCTACAGGAACCGATCTTCGAGTCGCAAACCAAGAACAAGCTCTGCAACACGGAAATCCGTGGTGAGCTCACTACGCGGATACGTGATGCTGTTGCCGACCTGCTGCATCGCAACGAGAAGATAGCTGCTGTCATGATCGAGAAGATCGAAGAGACACAGCGGATAAGGAAAGAGCTGACATCTGTCAAGAAGTTGGCGCGTGACAAATCCAAAGCCGTCTCCATTCGTGTGCCGCAGCTCAGAGACTGCAAGGAACATCTGGACATCGAGAAGCAGGCGGGGCTCTCGACCATGATATTCATAACGGAAGGCCAGTCGGCAGCCGGCTCACTCGTCAGTTGCAGAGACGTATTGAACCAGGCCATCTTCACGCTCAAAGGCAAGCCGCTGAACGTGTGGAACCTGAACAAGGACGCACTCTACAAGAATGACGAATTATACAACCTCATGCGCTGCCTCAACATTGAGGACAACGTCGACAACCTGCGGTACCAGAAGGTGATCCTGGCAACTGATGCGGATGTGGATGGACTGCATATACGGAACCTGATGATCACTTTCTTCCTTCGTTTCTTCAAGCAGGTGGTTGAGAAGAAGCATCTCTTCATACTGGAAACGCCATTATTCAGGGTGCGCGACAAGAAACGCACGATCTACTGCTATTCCGAGGCCGAGCGCGATGCTGCAACGAAGACGATCGGGCGCGGCGCCGAGACAACCAGGTTCAAAGGTCTCGGTGAAATCTCACCTAATGAGTTCAAAGGCTTCATATCGGGTAATATGAACTTGCGCCCTGTCGTCCTCGGCAGCGAGCATTCTATAGAAGAAGTGCTGAGCTTCTACATGGGAAAGAACACTATTGCCAGGCGCCAGTACATAATGGATAGCCTGGTAGCAGCACAGGAGAACTGAACAACTTGGCAAACGACAAGAACAACGATAGTGGGATGCAGCCGGAACTCCTGTTCGACGCGCCGGAGACCGCGCCCCACTCACCCCTCAATGGGGCGCCGACCAACGATGAACCGCTTAGAGGAGAAGCGGGTCCCCTGAAGGACATGCTCGACTCCAACTTCCTCAAGTATTCGGCCTACGTGATCTGCGAACGTGCGATCCCCAATGTTGCGGACGGCTTCAAGCCGGTGCAGCGACGTATCATGCATTCGCTCCACGATATGGATGATGGTCGCTTTATGAAGGTGGCCAATGTCGTGGGACATACCATGCAATACCATCCACATGGTGACGCCTCGATCGCGGCAGCATTAGTTAACCTCACGAACAAACAATATCTTATAGAAGGCCAGGGGAACTTCGGGAATGTTCTCACCGGTGATCGAGCCGCTGCGACAAGATACATCGAGTGTCGCCTCACGGAACTGGCAAGAAACGAGGTCTTTAATAAGAACGTGACCACTTATGTTCCCAGCTATGACGGCAGGAACAAGGAACCGGTCACTCTCCCATCGAAACTGCCTCTCCTGCTCATGCTTGGCGCCGAGGGCATCGCCGTTGGTCTTGCCACCCGCATATTCCCTCACAATTTCACGGAACTGCTCGAATCACAAATAGCAGTGCTGAAGAAACAGCCTTTTCGATTGGTCCCCGATTTCCAGCAGGCAGGACTGATGGACGCCTCGGAATACAATGATGGCCGCGGCTCCGTCAGGGTCCGCGGCCTGATCGAGAAAGGAGCGACCGAAGATAAGCTCCTGGTGCGCGAATTGCCCTATGGCGCAACAACCGAATCACTCATCGCGTCTATTGAGGATGCTGCCCGCAGAAAGAAAGTCCCCGTCAAATCGATAAGCGATTTTACCGGCGAGCGAGTTGAAATAGAGCTTTGCCTGAAGGAAGACGCAAACCCAGGGAAGGCAATCGATGCACTCTATGCTTTCACCGCATGCGAATCGACTCTTTCCAGCAACATCGTGGTGATCGACGAAAACCGACCCGTCGAAATGACGGTCACCGAGATCGTAAAGAAGAACACCGAACACCTGCTGAAGGTGCTTCGCAAAGAACTACAGTATGAGAAGAAGCAGTTGCTTGACGAATTCCACGCCAGGACACTGACAAGGATCTTCATAGAAGAACGCATCTACAAGAAGATCGAATCCTGTAAAACCCAGGATGCTGTCAGTAATGCCGTCATCACCGGACTCAAGCCGTTCAGAAACGAGCTGCGCCGCGATGTAACAAACAAAGACATCGACATGCTGCTTGCAATCCGGATCCGCAGGATCTCACTCTTCGACATCGACAAGAACCGAGCCGAGATCGAGAGCATCCTCACGAAACTCGACAGAGTTGAAAAGAACCTGAAAGAGCTGAGCAAGCATGCCATCCGGGCCCTGTCGAACCTGCTCAAGAAATACAAGGACCAGTACCCCCGCAGAACGACCGTCACTCAATTCGACGAGATCGAGATCAAGCAACTGACCGCTTCAGAGCTAAATATCTGGTACGACCGAAAGACGGGTTATTTGGGCAGCAAAATGAAGGGAGAACAGATCCTTCAATGCTCCTCCTACGACAAAATCATGCTCGCGTGGAAAGATGGCAGCTACAAGTTGATGCCACCACCGGAAAAGGTATTTGTCGACAAGAATCTGCTCTACTGTGCCAGGTTCGACCGTGAACGTGTAATGACGATCATCTACAAAAACATGGATTTCACCTATATCAAGCGATTCCGATTTGGTGGAACGATCATGAACCGTGACTACCTCTGCACGCTCAAGGATTCAGAGATCCTGCTGCTAGAGGAAGACACGCCCGAAGAAGTCTACGTGAAATACAAGCCCGGCAAGAGGCAGCGCATCCATCAACAGGTTTTTCGACCCGGCGAAATCGCCGTTAAAGGCGTCAGGGCAAAAGGCAACCTGATGTCAATGAAAGCCATCGACAAGATTGCGATCGCAAAACCTAGGTGGTGGAAGAAAGACGATTCGATTCCCCGTGGCGTATTTCTCTGATACGGAGTCTATCGGACCTCCCGAAATCGCGCTCTGCTTGTTCTTCACTCCCATGTAACACAGCCTATAGTTGCAGTGAATTCTTTATCAAGAGCAGTTCCGGAGCGGGCGATGGCAGGACTGGACCCGGTGGAAGGTGGTGGACTTGAATCAGGCAGCGTAATAGACGCCATAGGCCACCTTGACATCCTCTTGGACCGGATGGAGAAGCAGTTTTGCACAGACCAGCGAGGCAGCAAGAACGGAAAATGCAAAGAAGCTTATCGGTATACTCAACGAGGTCGACGAGAAACTCAACAAGCTGACCCTTGGCGCCAATGAGAAGATCGAGGAGTTATTGAAGAAGATTCGTTCTGACGATGATGCTGCTGCGATCGAGAAAGAGGCAAAGGCCAAAGGCAAGATCCAGCTCACACGCAAGCAAGCCTTCGAATCACTTGCGCTTATTAAGTCATCGATAAAAAATGGTGATGTCCAAAACCTTCAGCAAAGTGACCGGTCGACAGGGCGAAGCGATCCATGTCGTACAGAACAACAATCAGGATTCTATTGGATAAGTTGAGAAACCTGTGGGTGCCACCGCCGCCTGGCGACTAGTCTTCCCTCAGCCAAGCAAGTGCCGCGTCAGTCGAGTCGAACATTGCTACTCGCATGCCCCGGTTGTTCGTCACCGTTTCGAGAAATGACAGATCATCACCAAGATGTTTTGCAACGGCAACTGCGAACTGAACATCTCGAAGCACGCTGGCAAGCTCTGAACCAAATTCGTGCAGAGGGATCATCCGAGGGAGGGACTCTTCGCTTGTTGCATCAACGAACACCTTCTTGATGCCACGCTCACTGGATATCCTGACGATCTCCTTCAAGGAGCCCATCAGGTCCTCCTCGGTCACTTCCCCATGGGAGTCTACTTGGATTATTCCCAAGTCTTCATTGACGCTTACTTTTTCTGGCATTTCCGCACCTGGATGCATTCGCCACAATGGCACCGAAACATATAGATCAACCTACCCCAGGGAATAGTACATGCAAAGCAGGAAGCATCCAATTGTATTGTAAAGAAATGGACGATAATCAATTGAAATGAATGCCATCCTGACTAGAATAGGCGACGTACACTTTGCCATCTACTTCTGCTACTAGCAGAAGTGGTAACAAATGCACCCGTAGCTCAACTGGATAGAGCACCTGACTTCGGATCAGGATGTTGGGGGTTCGAACCCCTCCGGGTGTACCATTTCAAATGCGACCTCTCCTGGACAGTGCTGACCTACTTACCCGCAAAGGGGAAAGATAAGCGATAAGTCAGGGATCTGGTGTCAGCGGGCACGCTGATGCGGCAAGGCCAGGGGTGTTTATTGAGGGCATGCATTTACCGACGGATCTAAAGAGGTCTTGAAGAGGTGGCTTTCTGGCTGGTTTCGCAGGTTCCGGACAGACCGCGACCGCCGCACAGGACATACCCGGTGAGTTAATTCCAACAGGAACGTGTTCTTTGATCCTGACGATTATCCCGTGAACATAGGCGCCGGCAGTAATAGTCCGCGATGGCCCATCGCCTCTTCGCACCCACATCCCTTTGTACTCGTTTCATTGGCCTTTTCTCCTCTTCTTGGGATAGGCCACCTTCCGCCTATCACGCTAATACCGGGCAAATGTAACGTCGAGCCGGCATATTCCAGAACATCCAGCCCGGCAAATGTATACATCCACCTATCCCGGCGAACATCAATAGTGAACGATAGTGCACCTTCCTCGCCAAGTGCTGATTTAGCCTGTGTTTGGGGGCTTTTGGTGTCTCCGCACTGGCCGCGCATGACATTTTGACAGGTTCAAAAAGGGGTGCTAGCATCACAAAAACGGTCAATTGTGCAGGCTCGCCCTGTGTTTTGTATCCGTCAACCTATACAACGTTAGAGAAGAAAGAGATATGAACATCGGCACACAATATAAACCTGATGATGAGTTCAAAGCGAAAGCCCGACTCATTCAATCACAGTATCGTGCCGAAGTTTTGAAAGTCGAATTTCAGGATTACGGAAACCGATTAACTGATTCCGACGGCAAAGCTTTGTTGAATTATTATGACGAACTGAATTCAAGAAACGCTCTCAGGAAACGCTACCTATCATATTCAAGAAAACGTGATGCTGACATGCTGCGCAGTGAACACATCCCATTCAATTTGCTTGCGCCGCTGAATACGGATCATGAAGCAACAATCAAAATTATATCCGATGCCTGGAATATTGATTGTACTGAAATCCAGTTGATCGAAATTGAATATGCACCATCGCCTAAAGAAAACTATTTGAATGACGGGACTGCATTTGACACCTACCTCAAGGTTCTTTTGAGAAACGGAAACACCTGTGGAATCGGGATTGAAGTGAAGTATACCGAACAGGCTTACCCCATTGGGAAAACAGAAT
>JAUXFM010000020.1 GCA_030622955.1 Lentisphaerales bacterium | reverse complement strand
GTCTTCCTAAGACCGCTTGGCCTCCGACTTGGCCCGCGAGAAGTTTGGGGTAGGCATCTATGAATCTATTGCAAAATGGTTCGTACGTTACGGGCACGCTGGCCTGCTCACGGCCTGCGCTCTTCTCGTTCTCATTGCAGTTATAGGCATCTTCAGGGGCTGGCCCGGCGCCTTCTTCAAGCCACTGGGTCTCGCTGCAGTCATATTGATCCTGCAATACACTGCAAACAAATTCCTCAATGCTGGAAAATCTCTCATCGATTCGTCACCAAGCAGGCTCGGATCACGGGCGTTCCTCGATTGTCTATGCTTTCTGGGGGAGATAGTCGGGATAGTGCTGTTCATCTGGTGCCTCATCAGAGGGCGTGGACTTGCGCTCCAGGCAGGATCCTTCTTCATCTGGGCATACCTCTGGATAGGCCTCGCGCTCTGGACGCTCTGTGATTCGATCGCCTTTGTCGCACTGCATCCCAAGATGGTAAATATATCTATCTCGGAAGATGTGCGTGGCAGCGAAGAAGCCATCGGGATTATGTCGTTCTTCGTCAAAGCAATCATGCGTGTGGTACCTCTGGCATTCGGTGCGGCCTCAATCTTCGGCGCCATAGCCCTCCTCTGCTCCGCATTTGCTTATGCCATCAACGGTATCGGCGGAGTTCAGGAATCCGCACTGATCGTTGCTTTCGGGGCTGCATTGCCTTTATTCTCATACGTCGTGTTTGCTTTCTATCACCTGGTCATTGACCTTCTGCGTTCAATACTGGTGCTGCCGGGCAAGATCGATGAACTGAAGAAGAACTAGAAGGAAAGATAACGCCTTTATGAAGATTACGATTGTAGGTACAGGATATGTCGGACTGGTCACAGGCACCACTTTTGCAGAGATCGGGCATGATGTGCTGTGCATCGATAACAATGCGCAGAAGATAGAGCAACTGAAGAAGCTCGAGATGCCGATCTACGAGGACGGGCTACAGGAAATAGTCGTCCGTAACGTTGAAGCCGGCAGGCTTCATTTTTCGACGAGCATCGAAGAAGGTACAGATTTCTCAGAAGTGATATTTATAGCCGTGGGAACCCCGCCGGGCTACAAGGGTGAAGCCAATATGTCCTACGTTGAAAGTGTGGGGCGCGAAGTTGCCAGCCACATGACATCGTACCGACTCCTGGTCGAGAAGAGCACCGTCATCGTGAATACAAATGAACAGCTCAAGCGCTCTATGAATAAATATCTGAAAGCTAATATCCCCTTCGATATAGCTTCAAATCCCGAATTCCTGAGAGAAGGCTCTGCTATCAAGGATGCGTTCAACCCCGACAGGATTGTCGTCGGCGTTGAGAGCGAACATGCTGCCGCGTTGCTCCGCAAGATATACGAGCCAATCATCAAGGACAGCGGCTGCGAATACCTGCAGATGAACATTGCCAGCGCAGAGCTGACAAAACATGCCTCAAACTCTTTCCTCGCGATGAAGATATCGTTCGTGAATGCTGTCAGCCGAATCTGCGAGCTTACCGGTGCCGATATCGGGCAGGTCGCACATGGCATGGGCTTGGACAAGCGGATTGGCGAGCATTTTCTCAATGCAGGCGTCGGCTATGGCGGATCATGCTTCCCCAAAGACGTTGATGCATTCGTACGTATGGGTGATGACCTAGGCTACAGTCTCGACATACTCAAGCAGGTCCAGGAGATTAACCGAGCCCAGAAAAACCATCTCATGCGCAAACTACAGCAGGAACTGTGGGTACTTGAAGGGAAGACGGTCGCCGTCTTGGGACTTGCATTCAAGCCTGGCACAGATGATATTCGCGAATCGCCATCGCTCTATTTCGTGCCACAATTGTTGGAGGCAGGCTCGACATTGCAGCTCTGGGACCCGATCGCAGCCGACAAATTCAAGGAACTACACGCCGATCTCGACTATCGAAAAGATCTTATGGACTGCATAACTGATGTCGATGCAGTGCTAATACTGACAGATTGGCCTCAAATCGCCGAACTTGAGCTCGGATCAGTCAAAAAAGCTATGAAATGCCCCATTATCATTGACGGCCGAAACGTTTTCGACCCGGCGGCCATGAAGGAGCATGGTTTTATTTATCACTCAATTGGCCGCTAAATTGGGGTCTTTTTGCACCTTTTGGCTTGTCCGCCAATTCTCTGTTTGACTTCGCCCCCAGACTGCTCTAGATTCCCAATTCCGTTGAGCCAAAGGTTCTGGAAGGTGGTGATTTTACAGTGCTTCAAGTAAGAGTCAGAAAAGGCGAGGGTGTAGACCGGGCCTTGAGACGGCTTAAGAAGATCATGGACAAGGAAGGCATGATGAGGGAGATTCGTGCCCATCGCCACTTCGAGAAGCCGAGCGAGAAAAAGCGGCGTAAAGCTGCGCGTGCCCGCACACGAGTCGGGAGGGAATGACATTTGGGCTTTCAACGCACTGGAATGCCTACCGCCACAAGTCAGGTGAGACACTAATAGAGGAAATCCTCACGATCGGTGTCAATCATGTAGAACTTGGGTACGATATATATCTTGAGCTGGTACCAGGCATAGTCAAAATGGTTGAAGAGAAGGCTGTCGTAATAGACAGCCTTCATAATTTCTGCCCTATCCCTCTTGGCGCACCATGTGGCCATCCCGAGCTTTTCTCACTTGTGAGCACGAATCCACAAGTGCGTCGCAGCGCAATACATCATACCGCAAGAACCATTGATTTTGCATCTGAGCTTGGCGCGAAAGTCGTTGTCGCCCACGCCGGCAACCTGGAAATGAAGAGCTATACCCGCAAGCTTCTCCGCCTGGCCATTGCCGGCAAGAAAGACACACCACGTTTCGAGAGAATTAAGCTGAAGATGATCGCCGCACGCCAAAAAGTCGCCGCAAAACAGATCAAGCATCTTTACACCTCGCTGGAAGAACTTCTACCAGTACTTCAGAAGACAGGCGTTCGATTGGCCCTCGAGAACCTGCCTTCATGGGAATCAGTGCCGACCGAGATCGAGATGGAAGCAATTATTGCCAGGTTCGGCTCCGACCAGGTCTGTTACTGGCACGATATGGGACATGGCCAAGTCCGACAGAACCTCGGACTGATCCACCATCTCCATTCGATGAGCAGGCTTCTGCCACATACGGCGGGAACACATATCCACGATGTGCGTGACGTGGGTGACGACCACCTCATGCCGCCTGCCGGGGATATTGATTTTGCGTTGTTTAAAGAACTCGGAAAGGGTAATGTTTGCCGCGTTCTTGAACCGAAACCCGGCACTTCTGCCTATGATGTGGTTGCGGGCCTAGGAATTGTTAAAGAAGCGTGGGCCTAATGGTCCATCACTAACAAAGGAGAGCATTGATGAAAGCCTTGATTACCGGCATTACGGGACAGGATGGTTCATATCTGGCCGAGTTCCTCATGAAAAAAGGCTACGAAGTTTGCGGCATGGTTCGCCGTTCGAGCACAGAGAACTTCGAGCGCATTGCACATATCAAGGACAAGATACAACTACGCCAGGCCGATCTGCTCGATCAGCTATCACTCATCAAGTTGCTTGAAGAAATTCAGCCCGATGAGATCTACAATCTCGCCGCAATGTCGTTTGTGCCAACTTCCTGGAGCCAGCCTGTGCTCACGGGTGAATTCACAGCGCTGGGCGTTGTACGCATGCTCGAAGCCATGCGACAAGTTGCAGCCGATGCAAAGTTCTACCAGGCATCAAGCAGCGAAATGTACGGCAAGGTCCGAGAAGTCCCTCAAACAGAACTCACGCCATTCTATCCACGCAGTCCCTACGGTGCATCAAAAGCCTATGGTCATTACATCACGATCAACTATCGCGAGAGCTATGAGTTGTTCGCTGTCTCGGGGATCCTTTTTAACCACGAAAGCCCGCGCAGAGGCAAGGAATTCGTGACGCGTAAGATCACGGACGGCGCGGTGAGAATCAAGCTTGGACTCACCGATGAACTAAGACTCGGCAACCTTGATGCACATCGTGACTGGGGGTTCGCAGGAGATTATGTGCGGGCAATGTGGCTGATGCTTCAGCAGGACAAGGCTGACGATTACGTTGTTGCTACAGGTAAATCTCATTCAGTACGTGAATTTCTGGAACTGGTATTCAAGTACCTGGAGCTGGATATCGACAAGCATGTCAAAACCGATCCTCGCCTGCTCCGCCCTGCAGAAGTTGAGCATTTGATCGGCGACTGTTCAAAAGCGAAGGATGTTCTCGGATGGGAGCCTGAAGTGGGCATCGAGCAACTCGCCCAGATGATGGTTGATGCCGATCTCGAGCGGATTAAGAAAGAAATTGCCAGCAGGGACTGATATCGATGCGCATCCTTGTTACAGGCGCCTGTGGCTTCGTGGGGCGATACGTGATCGACGAGCTCGCCGCGACTGGCCATGAACCCTACGCCATCGACCTGAACCAACCGCGCAATGTCGATGCCGCCCATTCCATGAAATGCAACATGACGAATGGTGACGATGTAGCGAGGATCGTCTCTGAGCTGGTGCCTGATGCCTGCGTGCATCTTGCTGCAATAGCTTTTGTTCCAGACGGCACGGCACAACCGGAACTAATGTATAACGTCAATCTAATGGGCACACTGAACCTCCTCGAAGCATTCAGAAAACATGCCAGCCATGCCCGATTTCTCTTCGTCAGCACTGCACAGGTGTACGGTGCAGGCGACGGATCCGACTTAATAAGGGAAGATAGCCCACCTATGCCAAGCAGCCCCTACGCCTCATCAAAGGTCAGTGCAGAACTGCTCACTCGGATGTATGGTGCAAAACAAGGCATGGACGTCATGATAGCCCGCCCGCACAATCATATCGGCCCAGGCCAGCAGGAAAAATACGTGGTACCCAACTTCGCGAGGCAGCTCAAGGAACTGGCCAAGGGCAATGCAAAGCCCAGGATCATGGTCGGCAATCTCGAGAGTGAGCGAGACTTCACAGATGTGCGCGATGTCGCACGTGCCTATGGGCTGCTGCTCGAAAAGGGCCGACAGGGACAATCCTACAACATCGCTTCTGGAAGAAGGATTAGCATGAGAGCGATCCTGAACGAACTCTGCCAGATAATCGGGGTCGAACCAGAAGTGGTCGTTGACCAAGAGAAATTCCGCCCGTCTACGAACTGGGCAGCGCTTGATACATCCAGCATCCGCGAAGACACCGGATGGCAGCCCGATATCGAGCTAGCCGTAACACTCAAGGATATCGTCGAGTCCATATGAGCAAACTAAAGAAGAGCCTCTGGACGATCTTGCGCCTGGGTATCGGCGCGGGGATAGTTGCCTTCCTCCTCGTACGCATCCAGAATGGATCAATACTTGTCGAATTCGCGGTCGAAACGGCTACTGTTGAGGCGGGAGCTATCTATCTCGACAGCGCGAATGATGGCTCCAGGTTTGTCGTCATGGATCCTTCCAAAAACACCACGACTCTGAAGGCCCTTGTGTCCGGCATCAAACAGGATCAAATCCCGGATACCGGCACACTGCTGCTAACCAATGGAAACGGGCCCACCACGTTATCATGGAGCGCAAGGACCTGTTCGGCGCAGGGCCTTGAGTTGCTGGGCCACTCGTTCGCCACGGCATGGCAGAACTGGGCATTTCTACTCGCAGGCCTGTCCTGCTTCTGCGTCTGCCTGATGATCTGCACCGTGAGATGGAAGCTCATTCTCGATGCGCAGGGGCTGGAACTCCCACTGCGTCGAGTCTGCAGCATTATGTTTGTCGGACATTTCTTTAATGCCTTCATGCTAGGAGCTACTGGCGGAGACGTCGTGAAGGCTTACTACACGGCGAAAGAAACAGGTCACAAGAAAACCGAAGCTGTATCGACCGTCTTCATCGACAGGGTCATCGGCCTGGCCGGGCTCATCATCCTGACGATGACCGTCATGCTCTGCCGGCTTGATTTCATTTTGAGCAATCCCAAGACCAAGACCGCGTTCATATTCATAGCGACCGCTACCGCCGCGCTGCTCGGGGGCGCCATCTTCATGATCCTTATCCGCAAGTTCCTTGACCGCTCGGCCCTGCTCAGGAATCTCATGGCAACCAGGCCCGGAAAGATAGTGATGCGAATCTACGATTCTTTCTATCTCTGCTTCACCCGCCCTTCGATACTGCTCTACACGGGCATGATCTCGATATTCAACCATTTCATGGTATTGACAATGATGTACTGCCTGGGCCGTGCGCTCCTGATAAAGATGTCGTTCCTCGACTACTTCACGGTGGGGCCAATAGTAAATTCGGTCAGTGCGATTCCCCTGACCCCGGCTGGAATTGGACTACGCGAATATGCGGCCATCGAGTACCTCGACATCCTAGGCGTCTCCGCCACCAAGGCGTTCCCACTTTCACTGCTGATCTACGCCAGCATGCTGATCTGGAGCCTCGTGGGTGGCGTTGTGTATATGCTATTCTCGGATAAGGTTGAAGATTCGTCGAGTGGGTGATTTGTCAATTGGAATGATTCGCTCCTGACTGCCTTTCCGACGCCCAGGCTATCCCATCACTGCTTCCAGGAGCTGTCGGCAGAAGAGCGGAAGTTCGGGGTCACGCGCGCCCATTACCAGTACAGCATCCCCTTCCCTCACAGTCTCCACAAGTCTCCGCTCAAGGGCTCCATAATCTTCAGCAAACTCGCAGGGCGTACCATCCGCTTGCAAGCGCTCAACGAGGTGATCGGAATCTATCGATCTATCGGCAGTGCCGCCCGCATAATAGACCGGCATGCAATACAGCCTGTCATCGGAGCGACACAGCGAATTGAAAAGCTCGACCAGTTCATCCAGCATGGCACGCAATGGACCATATCCATGTGGCCGCCAGATCGCATGGACCCTCTCGAAAGCATGTCCCACGCTTTCCCATGACGCACGGATCTTCGCCGGATTGTGCGCATAGTCATCGATCACTGTTACACCACGCGCCACCCCGACCTGCTCCAATCGCCGCTGGATTCCCTCAAATCTCGAAAGCGCATCCCTGATCTCTCCCGTCCCGTACCCGAGCTGCTCGCACAACAGCGTCGCGACAAGCGCGTTCTCGGCATTGTGCCTACCGAGCAAGGGCAACCTGAATTCGATATCATTCCTGGAAAAAGAAATCCCGTCCTTCCCGAGGGAAGGATCGAAGCCATCAAGAATCATCGGATCATCCGGAACGCTCACGATGCTGACCGATACATTGGCCTTGAACTCATCGAACAGAGCCATGGTCTCATCAAGCTCAAAGTGGTCCCGGGATATATTGGTGATAACAGCATGCTCGGGATGAAAGTTCAGAAAAGAGCGATCGCTCTCATCTGCCTCAATGACCCACAGACCGGACCTGCCACACCGCACATTGCCAACAGCACCTGAGGACGCCCAGTTACGCAGGACCCCCCCATTAACAACCATCGGGTCCGAGCCACCCTGCTCAAGTATCCAGCCGATCATCCCCGCAACGGTGGTCTTGCCCGAGGTGCCGGCTATCGCAACACAGCAATTGTTCCCAACCAGGTCAGCCAGCATCTTCGCCCTGTGCACTACAGGCACGCCTAACCGGCCCGCTGCAACAATATCGGGATTATCAGATTCTATCGCCGTGCTAACGACAACAGCTTCTGTGTCGTGCGTCACGCCCTTGCCGTCCTGGGCTACAATCTCTATTCCTAGAGCTTCCAAATGACCGAAAACATGGAGATCACGACCATTATCACTGTCGCGATCGGAGCCTGTAACGCGATATCCGGTAAAGATCAACACCTGCGCCAGCGCATTCATTCCCGTGCCGGCAACCCCAACAACATGGACATGTGGCAACATATTACTCACTATTCGAGTGCCGCCTCTGTATCAGGATGCCTGCACTCTCTGCCTGTTCCAGCGCTGCCGGCTTACAGATATCGACCTCGACAGAAGCAATATTCTCGACTGCAAGGCAATTAGCGGCTATCTCCTCTGCCATCTTCTCGAGCAGGTAGAAGCTGCTTTCTTCGACTAGTGAAGAGATGTTATCGACGAGTTCTTTGTAGTTGACTGTATCCGCGAGGTCGTCGGACTGTCCTGCTTTACTCAGATCACATTCAAGCGAAAGGTTAAGAATTACCTTCTGTTTCGATTCTCGCTCCTCGGGCTTCGTTCCAATGATGCATTCCAGTTCGAGATCATTGATGTAGATCTGATCCATAGGACTATCCTTTCGAGTCAAGATTCATGATCCAGATATCATTTTTCCATGCGCTTGTAGACTTTTTTCTTCCGACGCGTATAATAAAGCTGGTTATGAGAAAGTTGCTAACAGCCTTTACATTCCTTTGCCTTCTGGCCGCCATGCCCTGCAATTCGCTTGCAGTTGAACCAGAACAGGAAACCGTCCTCGTCATTCCAATTGAAGGCATGATAGAGCGCGGCCTTCTTTATGTTGTGCGCCGCTCATTGGCCAAGGCACAGCAAGAAGACATCAAGACCATTGTTTTTCACATGGATACACCCGGCGGTCGCGTTGACGTTACCGAGAGCATTGTCAAGATGCTCGTTGAGCTACCCCCGGACATGAAGACATACACTTTTGTAGATCAGGATGCACTCTCGGGTGGCTCAATGCTGGCATTTGGTACTGACGAGATATACATGGCTCCAATGAGCAGGATCGGTGCAAGTGCGATTATCACATCCACGGGCGACATAAAAAATCCCACCGTTGAAGAAAAGTCCGTCTCTAGCATGCTCGCGACTATCACAGAAGCCGCCCGCCATAATGGGCATGACCCCGAACTTGTTGCCTGCATGGTCCGCATGGAGCATGAGTACGTGATAGAAAAAGACGTGATCTGCAAGAAAGGCGAGCTGCTCACGCTGAGCACTACAGAAGCGGAGCGTTTTGTGGGAAAGAAGAAAGATAAGCATAGGCTCCTTTCCAAAGGCACTGTTGGCTCATTGGATGAGCTGCTCGCCGAACTTGGCAAACCCGATGCCATCGTGCGGACGATCGAAGTAACATGGTCGGAACGACTGGCCCGATGGATTGAAATGCTCGCCGTTGTATTTCTTGCTGCCGGCCTGCTGGGAGTCTATATCGAGATCAAAACTCCTGGCTTTGGTTTGCCGGGCATAGCTGGTATTCTCTGTCTCGCAATGTTCTTCTGGGGACACAATGTTGCGGGACTCGCCGGCGCACAGGAGCTTCTCCTTCTCCTGCTCGGTTTTGCGCTGCTTGCTGTTGAGATCTTCCTGATCCCTGGCTTCGGGTTCGTTGGGATTGCCGGGATCATACTGATAGTGCTTGCCATGCTCTTCTCAATGGTTGAGCATCTGCCGGGCTTGCCAGTATACAAGTTACCTCCCCAGCAACTGGAAACCGCGATTATCAAGATGGCTCTGACGTTGATCGTGTCGTTCATTCTCATGGTGGTGCTGACACGATATTTCCCTAACACAAGTGTATTTCGTCATCTGGAGTTGGCTGCTGCCATGAGCAGCGCCGATGGCTACCAGGCTTCACGTTCACATCTCGAGCTCGTCGGCAAGACGGGGAGAGCCTGCACGAACCTGCATCCATCTGGAGCAGGAGATTTCGACGATAAGCGCCTCAGCGTGGTCGCACGTGGGGAGTTCATCAATAAAGACGAACCAATTGTCATTGCAGAGACGCATGGAAGTCGTATAGTGGTCGAACGAATGCAGAACAATAGCTCGTAGAGCGTGAGGTATATTCTAATGGAGCCAATGCAAATCCTATTCGCGGTGCTGTTCGTGTCAGGCTTGATACTGCTTGCCGCTGAAGTATTCGTGCCTGGCGGCATTCTAGGGGCCATGGGCGCCTTGGCCCTCGTGGGGGCCATAGTTACAGCATTCCTTGCATTCGGTCCAACCAGTGGAATCTGGATAGGACTCGGGATAATTGTATTCGCTGGCGTGGTGCTGGTGCTGTGGGTAAAGTATTTTCCTAGATCACGGATCGGCAAGAGCCTGACCTTGTCCGAGGATGGCTCAGATTTCAAAGCCCAAGAGGATGATCTTGAAGTATTGCTTGGCAAAGTTGGTGAATCACTTTCTGACCTGCGGCCTGCAGGATTTGTCAGACTCGAGGGGCGCAGAATAGATGTCGTCACGCGAGGCAATATGATTGAGAAAGGCGAACAGGTCATGGTTGTAGATATCGAAGGAAACAGAGTAGTTGTTAAAAAGATACAGAATTAAAGGAGAAACGATATGGCTCATCCCATTATTGTAGCGTTGCTGGTCGTAGTTGGTCTGATAGTAATCATTTTGCTCAGTGTGTTTTTCTATTTCCTGAACGTATGGATACGCGCAATGGTGTCCAAAGCTCCAGTTTCATTGATGTCCCTAATCGGGATGAAACTTCGAAGGGTGCCACCCCACCTCATCGTTGATGCCAGAATCAGGCTGATCAAGGCTGGCTTGGCGCTCGAAACTGATCCAATGGAAGCCCATTACCTCGCCGGTGGTGATGTAATCAATGTTGTGCAAGCGCTGATCGCAGCCGACAAGGCAGGCATAGCTCTCAGTTTTCAACGTGCAGCGGCTATTGACCTGGCCGGTCGTAATGTACTGGAAGCCGTTCAGACGAGCGTTAACCCTAAAGTAATCGATTGCCCGAACCCGGAAAAGGGTGGAAACGTGATGCTTGATGCTGTCGCCAAAGATGGTATTCGCCTGCTAGTCAAGGCTCGAGTCACGGTGCGCGCAAATCTTGAACGTCTCGTTGGTGGTGCTGGTGAAGACACCATCATTGCACGTGTTGGACAAGGCATTGTCAGCGCAATAGGATCGTCATGCACCTACAAGGACGTACTTGAGAATCCGGACCAGATCAGCCGGAAGGTGCTGGATAGTGGCCTGGATGCACAAACGGGCTTCGAAATCGTTTCGATCGATATAGCTGACATCAGTGTTGCCGGTGTTAGCGACGCAGCGAATGTAGGCGCACTGCTTGAAACGGAACGCGCTGAAGCGGACAAGAAGATGCGCCAGGCTGAAGCAGAAGGCCGTCGCGCCATGGCTGTTGCACAGGAACAGGAAATGGTCGCGCTTGTCCAGGAAATGAACGCCAAGGTCGTTGAGGCAAAGGCTGAAGTTCCCAGAGCAATGGCGCAGGCCTTTATTAAGGGCAATCTCGGCGTCATGGATTTCTATCGGATGCAGAATATTGAAGCAGACACAACCATGCGTAAAACTATCGCCGGCGACGAGGCGGATGATAAGTAGTTATTGGTTAGTCGTTAGTGGTGTTCTGCCCGTTGCTCCAACTACGGGCAGAACAGGATCATCAGCTTGTTGGTGATTAAGCAAATGGGACTGAAATAGCCATGGCAGACGGACGCGGAGAAGGACTGAAGATCGTCTTCTGGGCCATCTTGGGATTCATCTGGATCGTGAGCCAGATAATTGCAAAGGTTGGCAAGCAGCAGAAACCAAGCCCACGACAGAAATCACCCCAGCAGGATTTCGCAGACTTCCTTGGCAAGATCGCAGAATCACAGGGCCTGGCACAGCCTGAACCCCAGCAGAAAAAGGCGACCCCACCACCCGCTCCAGCCATGGCGAGACCGCTACGGACCAAGAAGCGAGTTGAGCCACCTAGCGTTCTCGCCACACCTGCATCCGTTACGGGCGATCGCATAACTGAGTGGCGTCCCACGAAGAGAAAGAAACGCGCCACCATTAACCTTAAGGAATTGATCGGCAGCAGGACCAGGCTGAGAAACGCCATCATCGCACGCGAGATCATCGGGCCACCAGTGGGAATGCGAAAATAGGCCTGGCAATAGACACAGAAGACACAAGATGCACAGAATATGCGTAGCGCATACGGCCACAGCCAATGGCCCCTATTAGGCACGCAATTTGTGTCTTTGGAATTGCCCACCCTCGTCCAAGATATCGCATCTATACGACACAGCAATCGATCATTGCTCTGGCATCAGGACTGCCACTGGCTGATCGGCATTAGAGATCCTATTTCGCTACCACATCTACGAAGGACACATTTGATATTCGAGATTTGGGCCGGATAATCGATCCTGAAACCTCTTTGCCAATCGCAGCCCAAGCGCACAAGGACTCCGGCCAAAGCAGCGCAATCTATTCTCCCCGCCAGATGGACACCATCCGTTCCTGCTTACCCCACTCCAATGCATGGGCATGACTGTTGAAAAAGAGATCGATATGATTGCCCTTGATCTTGCCGCCCCTGTCTTCAACACGTCCGTAGCCATAGCCGGGAACATACATTACAGTGCCGAAGGGATAGAGGGTGGTGTCCGCAGCAATCGTGCCTCTCTTCGCGCGACTACCTGATGCAGTGATGCCGACTTCTTTTCGTTTGCCCTTGTTCGGGCCACTGCTATGCACCGCCTTCAGCAACCACGTCCTCTTCCATGAACAGCACTTTCCACACTTGCAGTAGGCAGTAATGACCATCTTCTTCCGAATCTTCCTCGCGTTCCGTGGCGGCCTGATCGTACTACAGCCATGCAGGAACAGTATGACGAGAACGCTAAGCAATAGGTGTGGCGAATATTTTAGCCATTCCTTACAGTTACGAATCTCCCCAGCAATCTTCATCTTTTTTGCTTCCCTCATCTCGCGAATATTCTATGATGATCCGACCTTAACGAAAAGAACTTATCGAATTCAAGGGAATGGCATGACAAAAGATCAGCACAACTACGAGAATCTTTCCCTGCTCAAGGGCGGCGAAAAGGATTATCCGGACAGTCCTGACGTCGCCACTCTGGAAGCATTCCCAAACAGGCATCCCGACCGCGAATACTGGGTCACATTTAACTGCCCTGAGTTCACCGCGCTTTGCCCTATTACCAAGCAGCCCGATTTCGGCCATATTACAATCGAATACGTGCCCGACAAGATGTGCCTCGAAAGCAAGTCACTAAAGCTCTATCTCTTCTCGTTCAGGAGCCACGGCACATTCCATGAGGAAGTCGTGAACAAAATCCTCGATGATATGGTTGGGGCCATCAAGCCAAAGAAGGCACGAGTGACAGGAGAGTTCAATCCGCGTGGCGGAATCACCATCAAGGTTGTAGCCGAACTATAACCTCTGATAGCGAGCACTTGGGCACATGATGAATACAGACTCGCCGACCGATCCAACACGTGCATTATCGCTGCCAACGTAATATCATGCTTCATCGGACATAGCCGCACAACCTTTCGGCGGGCAGTAACCGCACTGATTCATATCTTCGCTTTGACCAATCGCATGCGGGTCGAAAGTCCAGCGCGAATACATAAACCGGCAGCTCATTGCTGGGCAGATGATAGTTGATCCAATCGCAGAGCCCCCTTTCCTGGGCCATGGTTCAATAGATCCAGATACGTCTCTCGACATTGCTCTTTCCACTGCCACATCTTGCAATACCGATCTCCAGCCTGCGTTCAGGAAGATGCTATCTCAACCCCAATTGCCTTTCAAGATCGGAACAGGTCAACAGCCAGAGATGTTTCTGTATTGATCTGCCTATTCCAAACCTATAATCTTTTATTCAACTAACTGTCCGTGGATCGGAGAGCAGTAAACAGTAATGGATACAAAACAGAAACAGCGACTCTACTCCCGCATCTTCGACCAACTGAACGCCGACCTGCTGCCCAAATGCGAGGATACTGAAGCCAGGATGTCGACTATCGTCGCCCTTCTCCACCATAAGATGGATCAGTACTTCTGGACAGGCTTCTATCTACTGATAAATGACCGGCTTCTGGTCCGATCATACCAGGGCCCAGCCGCCTGCATGGAATTACCGAAGGATACGGGCGTCTGCTGGGCTGCCGTGAACCGAAAGCAGACAATCGTCGTGCCTGACGTGCAGCAGTTTCCGGGACATATCGCATGCAACTCCCTTTCGAAATCGGAGATCGCGACACCACTAGAAGACAGGGGAGGCAAAATCATCGGTGTACTTGACGTCGATAGCAGATCGCTCACTGCTTTCGATGATGTGGACGGCGAATGGCTCAAGAAGATACTGGAGCTGATATGGGTATAGCAGCAACACAAACATGACGGTCTCGCGAATTGCTGCCGAGCCCGCAACGGACAAGATAAAGCATGACAACCATGCTAAAGGTGAATCGATCAACTGGCATATCAAAACATCAAGTGCGGTGAAGAGCAAGGTTTCCGGGATCTACAATCTTGAATCCGTCCACCAGACCATCTGCCGCTTCAGGACGCATAAGCCAATTCGGTGTTGTAGGACCAATCACGCTCGCGGATATTCGACTTGAGAATCACTAAACAAATACTAGAGAACTGGGCCGGCAAGAACGTAGTGCGCGAGGCCGAGGGTTTGCTGAAAAAAGGGCTCGTGCTGGACGCAAGTTACGAGCATCCTGACATCAAAGGCACAATACTGTGGCATAACAGACCACTGGAGACCTCATTACGCATATTGAATGACGATACTGTCGAGAACATGTGTCCCTGCCATGCGAACAGAGAGCGAGGCGTCATTTGCCCACATGTCATTGCACTGGCGCTGAATGTTGTAATGCGCACAACGGATCCTCGTCGTGAAGAGAAGTATCAACAGGAGATCCGCCGTGCATCCCGCCTGCAGAGCATAGACGAATCAGCATACATCCAGCGTGTTGCAGTCATTGAGCCAGGCGCCATACCCGCTACGCTTAAGCTCAGCCTTTCACCCGACTGGCTTTCTGAATTCAAGGCTGGCTCGATCCCTGTCGGCTGTCATGTAGGATTTAGCGGCAGCGCAACTTCCCTGCAACAGGCGCCAAAGGACATCCCCTTCAGCTTCTCGAAGGACGACGAATCGCTCCTCTTCGTCCTTGAAGATGTTGCAGAAGGTCCCATCACAACCGACCTCGTTCTAGGGAAGAGTGACTTCCTTAACCTTCTCCGCTTGAGCGCTGGAAAGACCATTGATACGGGCAGCGAAACTGGATTAATCATCAACGATGCAAAGATGTCGACGATTCTCAAGATGGATCTCGACAGAGAGAACGGCGAGCTAATCCTGCTGGCCCACAATGAATTGCCATTCCTGCGAGCTGGAGAATTCCCGTCTTATCTGGTTGCTGGTAATGTCGGCTCAATTTATGGCGCCGGCAATATCTGGCCGCTCGCCAACGTTCTCCCCCTGCCCTATCACTCCATATACGAGGGCCCCATAATTGTTGCCAGGCCGGATGTTCTTCGATTCCTTACACAGGAGGTGCCTGTCCTTTCTGAACACGCATCGTTCGCTTCCGATCTCTCAGTTGACCTCTTCACTATAGCACCGGCCCAACCTCGGTTTCGACTCGAGGTCCGCGGCAGCCCTGCATCTCTTGCTGCGACACTTTACGCTGGTTATGACGAAGGCATCGAGATGATCGCAGCCAAGCCGCATGCCCTTGAACAATTCGGCATTCCGGATCCTTCCGATCTACTCTCCTACGGGACAAGGAATAGCGATGCCGAAAAGGACGCACTGCTGAGATTACGCTCAGCGGGATTAATCGGGGAAACTGGCGACAGTTTATCTGGGATTCTTGGGGAACGCGATGTACTGAACTTCCTGGGCGGACAATTGCCCGCCATGCGAAGAATGGGTTGGCAGGTGGATCTCCAGGGCAAGGCGAGCTCATACATGGAAGAGCTGCCCTTCGCCACACCGGTGGTCCATATAAATGATGGCGATTCCGGAGGCTGGTTCGATGTCGGCTTTTCCTTCGAGGATTGCTCGGATGGCGCCAGCATCTCGCATGCGGATGTCCAGCAGGCAATAAAGAAGGGCGACGCCTTCTTCTCCAGATCCGGCAAGACCATCCTCATCGATAACCTTGCCATCGAATCAATGCTCGATGTCTTCTCGGATTGCGCAACAGGCGAAGGCGCTGAGCGTGGCCATTTCAGGATGTCGAACGTCTTCGCACCATTCGTCCGTGCCTCACTTGACAGTATCGATGCAATTGATGTTGAGGATGCCCCGGATTGGCGTGACCGAGCAAGAAAAGCCAACAGGCTCTCAGGCCTTCAAACGATCAGCCTCAGCCCTCTGCTGGAAGCAACAATCCGCCCTTACCAGAAGGAGGGCATCAAGTGGCTGAGACATCTTGAGGCGAATGGTTTTTGCGGGTTACTTGCGGACGAAATGGGATTGGGCAAAACACTGCAAACCCTTGCCTGGCTTGAATTGAAACGCACAGCAATTGATGCGCAGAACAAGCCCTGCATTATTGTCTGCCCTACCAGCCTGGTAGATAACTGGGCGCAGGAATCCCACAAGTTCACGCCTGACCAGAGCATCCTTGTGATGAGCGGCAGTGACCGCCACGAGAAATGGGACCAGATCCCGGGTTCTGACCTCGTCCTCACATCGTATGCCCTCCTCAAGCGTGATATTGATGAATACATCGAACATGAGTTCTCCGCCATCGTCCTCGACGAGGCGCAACACATCAAGAATCGATCGACTCAGAATGCGGTAGCGGCCAAGAAGCTAAAGGCCCCTAACAGGCTTGTTCTGACAGGCACGCCTGTTGAAAATAGTGTTGCCGATCTCTGGTCGATACTCGATTTTCTGATGCCCGGCTATCTTGGCGGACATAAGGCGTTCAGAACGAACTACGAGCTGCCTATTGCCAAGGGCGAAGATGACGGCGATTATGCGCTTGCAAAGTTAAGGCGAAAGATTCATCCATTCCTTCTACGCCGACTCAAGCGTAATGTTGCATCCGATCTGCCGGATAAGATAGAGAAAATCGCCTACTGCCATCTCACGAAGGATCAGCAGGTCGTGTATCAGCAACTATTAAAATCTTCCCAGCAGAAGATATCCAGAATGGTCGCGGAGAAAGGCTACAACAAGTCGCGCATGGAAGTGCTCGCAACCTTAATGAAACTTCGCCAGACATGCTGCCATCTTGAACTCCTGAAACTGCCAGATCTAAAAGCACGCGAACCATCGGCCAAGCTAGACTTGTTCATGGAGCTTCTCGAAGAGGCAGGTGATAGTGGACATCGCATCCTCGTGTTCAGCCAGTTTGTGAGCATGCTGAAGATTCTTGTTCGTGAGCTAGAGGCAAAAGGGACCCCCTATTGCTACCTTGACGGTGCTACGAAGAACAGGATGGAGGAAGTCACAAGGTTCAACCGTGAACGTGATATCCCCCTCTTCCTGATAAGCCTCAAAGCGGGCGGGACTGGATTGAACCTTACCGGCGCCGACATGGTCGTGCATTTTGATCCATGGTGGAATCCGGCTGTTGAGGATCAGGCAACTGATCGTGCGCATCGGATTGGCCAGCACAGGACCGTTTACAGTGTCAAAATGATCACCACGGGCACTGTTGAAGAGAAAGTACTTGCAATGCAGCAGCGCAAGAAAGAAGTGATCCAGGCCGCGATCGAATCTGATGAAAAGGCAATCACGGCCCTCTCATGGGAAGATGTCCAGAAGCTGCTTGAGCTGTGAAGCCAATCGCAGGAGCGCCCAGCTGTTTTGAGAAAAGTGGTCGCTTGCGGAGTGGCGTACCTGACAGGAGTCGAACCTGTAACCTCCTGATCCGTAGTCAGGTGCTCTATCCAATTGAGCTACAGGTACAGCCAAAGACGCGGAATCGTAGAACTATCGGCATGAAAAAGCAATACCTTTGGGCGGTTAATCTTCGCTCTTAGTGCCCACGTACTTATCGTTGCGCCAGAGGCCAATAAGACTGCCCCTGGTAGATGTGAATACGCCCGAGCCGTGCCGCCTGCCGGCTCGCCATTGGCCTGAGTATGAATCGCCGGCTGCCCAGTAATACGTGCCGGTTCCGTCACGCTTGCCATTCCTGAATGCACCAATATACCGACTGCCATTCGCAGAGTTTACTGTGCCTCTGCCCTCCTTCACACCACGCCGCATCTCGCCGGTATAACGGCTGACCTCTTTCCCTGCGAGTTTCCAGGTAAGAATGCCATAGCCATGCGTCTTCCCGCTGCGGCTCTTTCCAGTCCATGTCACTGTCACATCGGCAGCCACTTTCCTCGCGTTGTAGACTGAAGCATTATGGCCGTCACACTGAATCCAGTAACCAGCCGCAGCGCTCTTCTGTTCATCGGTGCTGACGCATGACGCCACACAGAGACAAAGAGGAAGAAGGATAAGTACGCGACCCTTAGTCAGCGTCTTCGAAATCATAGAACCGAGTTTCATCTGACAACTGTCCATTCCTGAAGAGCACCCCTTCTTCTTTGAGCAATCGCTTCTTCTTGGCAATCTCATCTCCGACAAGCTTCCCTGCAAAGCCGCCTATCGTCAAGTCAGAAGCTACGATTCTATGGCATGGCACCCTCGGAGCGTAAGGGTTCCTTCGCAACGCCTGCCCGATGGCTCGACAAGAGTTGCAGCCTACATAATCTGCTATGGCCTTATAGCTGGACACCTTGCCGCGCGGAACCATGCTGCAGGCGGCGTAGACGGACCGTTCAAATGTTGTTGGATCTCGGTTCATTGCGGGTTTGGGCAACCTTCCTTCGACCTAGAGATTCGAGATTTACAATTCAAGGCTCCCGTCCGGCATTCAATCAGGGATTCGACTTACGGATAAATGAGAAACATGAAGAACTTCCGACACCTCTTCTCTCTCGCCAGACTTCACTCTGTCGCCAAAGGCTACGGAGAGGAAGCAAACAGTGACCGTTAGCCCTTCTGATAATACCGCATAGTCGGATATGCTAGGGCTATGTCATCATGTTTGCCGAACTCCTCGAGAATTGCCTCCCACACCGCTTGCTCAGAAGTCCGGCGCTCGCGCGGCTTGATGATATATCGCATCGTGAGCAACACACCACTCTCGCGCACGGATGTATAGACTGTCGGCGTGAGTTTCCCGAAAAAGATCAGGTATTTCATCGCTGCAGACTTGATCTGTGCCTCAGCACCGTCAGAAAGCTTCTCGGTTTTATCCTTTGCAATTGAGAACAGGATATTCTTGGCCTTCTTCCAGTCAGTCTCGAACGTGATCATGATCGGGATTTCGTGCCAGATATACTCGAACCCGGTCTCGTAATTCGCGAGTGGCTCTTGGAACACCTTACTGTTAGGGACATGTACTATGCGACCCGTACTTTGCTCTGCATCAATCCAGTTGCCGATCTCGTTCAGGCTGAACTCGAACAACCTGATATCAATAACATCGCCCTTGACCTCCCCGATCTGAACGCGGTCACCGGTCTTAAAAGGTTTCCGCCAGAGAATAAAGAGCCATCCGGCAATATTGGCGATCGTGTCGTGCAAGGCGATGGCCAGTCCGGCACTCATGAGTCCAAGAAACGTTGCGATGGAATCTATACCTGGAATCCAGATACGTCCGATCAGGACAAGGGCCAGGACAGCGTAAACGTGAATCGTCGTTTTGCGCCATGCGTGATACCTCTTCAGGTTATGGATCCGCCGCCTGATAATCCAGCAGACAATCTTGTGCAAGAGGTAGAGCACCACAAAGATGGCGACAGAAAGCAGCAGCTTCCCAAGAATGGGAGCACTGATATAGCCGCCCAGCATCCTCGACAACGCATCAAGTATACCGGTGGTTTGTCCGTCGCGCGACATTGACTAACTCCCCTGCAGGTTGTTCTGTTCGGGCGGCTCTAAGTAACCCCACTCAACAAGCCGGGTCCGAGCATGCTGGGCATACTCACCTGAAGGAACCAGTCCGAGATAGCGGTTATATTGCGCTGCTGCTTCGGGTCTTCGTGCCATGCCTTCAAATGAATACCCCTGCAGGAAAACAGTGTTAGGGTTCCCCGGCAACAACTGTTCATAGGAACTGAATTCCTGGTTGGCCTCGTCGAATTTCTCCATGTTGAGAAGCGCCATGCCGGCTACATGGTGTGCCTGAGGCTCTTTGGGATATGCCGCTTCTGCCGAAATGGCATATTTATGTGCCTCGCTGTACTTCTCCCTGACCAGCATGACCTTTGCCATCAGCAAGAGTCCGGTGTAGTCAGCAGGTGCAGATTTGAGAGCCTTTGCAAAGCTATGCCTGGCATCATCGAATTTCCGTGCATACATGGCCTTCTCGCCTTTCTGCATTTCCTCGATAGCCGGCTTCAAGGCCCTCAAACGGGCCAGATTGTCCATGTATCGCTCTCTATTGACCTTTCCTGACTCATTGCCTGCCTGCTCAGCTTTGAGAGCCTTCACTGCCGTGTCATAGCGTTCCTGACCCATTGGGTGCGTTGCGAACATCAATTCGAGGACATTGGGCTTGTTTCTAGATATATTCCGCAGCAAATCCATGAGATCAATCATGCCCTTGGGATTATACCCTCCCTTTATCATGTACTTGAGCCCAAGATCATCTGCCTGCCGCTCATTAGCTCTGCTGTACCTGGCCAGCAGCAGACCGCTGCCCAACATGCCAACTCCGGCGGCGAGCCCCGCATACTCCTTCTTCTCATGCTCAACATATGCCACCGCACCAATCACAAAGAGCTGGTACAACATGCTCTTGGACATGCTCCGTGACGTATGACGAGCATTCACATGCCCCAGCTCATGCCCCCACAAAGCGGCGAGCTCTGCTTCGCTTTCCATGCTCAACAGGATACCCCTCGTAGCAGCCATTGTCCCACCTGGAAAAGTGTAAGCATTTACATGGTTAGCATTAACGGCCCTGAAAGAATACGGCACATCGGGACGATGCGTGATCTGTGCAAGATTCACGCCGACCTCGGTCAAGTACTCGTTAAGTTTCGGGTCCTGAACCGTCCCGTAATCGCCCGAGAACTGGTGCGGTGAATTCACGCTGTCAATTTCGAGTTCCTGCCCTTCGCTGACCATCATGAAGATCTTCTTGCCGGTTATCGGGTCAGTCGCACAGCCAACCACAAGTCCCGCCGTGGCACCGGCGGATAAGGCGAGGAAATGGCGTCGGGAGAACTTGAATCCAGGTCGATTATTTTTGTCAGTCATTCGGTTATCTTAACACCGCGGCGATGAATGCGCCACCTCATTTGGGGTTTACGACTTCAGATCTCGGTTTTCGGATTACAATCATCCCTGCCCGCTACGTTCATAAACTCTGCAGCGATCGTGACAACAAAGCCCAAGTCGCTCCAACCTGACCTGGATCAGATCATGCCTGATGACAGCTCAACGCGAGGGCATCCTCTGCAGCGCTCCATCTATGCTCTTTTCTCTGGACTTCTCACTGTGAAAAGGCTTGAATCTCTTGATTATGGTCGCACCCGCATATGCCCATATGAATGTTGTCGTTATCGACGATGACGCAATGCTGCTCCGCAGCCTTGAAGCGGTACTTAACGATCTCGGATTCAAGGTCAATGCCTATAATGATTCTGTCAAAGCACTCGAGGCCTTCAGGGAAACCGGCGCTGACATCGTCATAACTGACATTCGCATGCCGAAATGTGATGGATTCGAGGTCCTCAAACAGATCAAGGAATGTGATCCAAGCTGTGAGGTCATCTTCATCACTGCCTGGGGCCAAAAAGAGATAGCTGTCCGAGCCCTTCGTGAAGGCGCTACCGACTTCTTCGAGAAGCCATTCGAACTCTCTGCGCTGCAGGCCGCTATAGAGCGCACCACCAAGTTCCGAATGCTTGAACAACAACGCGACCTGCTCGCCGCGCAGGTCAGCAATCTCAGCGAGCTGCTGGCCCTTGGCAGCGACCAGACAGTGATGCTCGGGCAATCGGCAGCCATGCAGAGCGTTGCCGCGGAAATCATCGACTTCGGAAATTCACCGGCAACGGTCCTTGTTATTGGAGAAAGCGGCACAGGCAAAGAAGTGGTAGCGAACGCAATTCACCAGGCCAGCCAGAGACGCAACAAGCCTTTCCTTACCATCAACTGTTCCGCCATCCCGAACGAGCTCTTTGAATCGGAGATGTTCGGCCATAAACGAGGTGCATTCACCGGAGCCGTAGAAACGCGTGGCGGCTATGTTGAAGGCGCCAATGGCGGCACGCTCTTTCTTGACGAAATCGGCGACCTTCCGCTCACGTCCCAGGCCAAGATACTTCGACTCGCTGAACAGAAACGCTACTTCCCAGTAGGTGGAACGCAGGAAAAAACGGCTGATGTCAGACTCATCACCGCGACCAACCAACCGCTCGAAACTCTTGTTGAGGAAAAGAAGTTCAGGAATGACCTGTATTATCGTCTCAGTGTATGCGTGATAGATGTTCCGCCGCTCCGCGAACGGAAGAACGATATTCCTCTACTGGCCCTATATTTCGCCCTTCAATTTGCCAGGGACCTCGCAAAACCCATCGAAGGCATAGAAGACAATGCCCTGGCCCGACTGACCACACATGATTATCCCGGCAATGTTCGTGAATTGCGTAACGTTATAGAGAGCAGCCTCATCCGCTGCAGGCATAGTGGTCTTCTCCGCACAGAGGATCTGCCACCTCGTTTCCAATGCAGGCCTGAACCTGCTTCTGAAAACGATGAGTCATGGCCAATTCCGACCGTTAAGTTTGAAGAAGTCGAGAGGTTGCTCTACGAGGAAGCTCTCAAACGCTCAGATGCCAACGTTTCAGCGGCAGCCCGAATCCTCGGGCTGTCGCGCGGCAAACTACGCCGCCGCCTTGAGGCACTGGACATATCGAGCCGTTCATAGAAAACGAGTTGGCCGCATTGAGCCAACTGTCACCACAGCGGTCGACGAAGCGATACTGGCAACTCTCTTCGAACCCCCGCCAACGGGCAACTACTCATCGACTTCGCACATCTGGCACGGCTTCTGCTATATAGACAAGCGGCCCTCAGCTGGTGTGGCGGCAAAGGACCTTACATTACAACGGTAGGAAGGTATCCAATAGCCACACTGGCTGACGGGTTTCGTTTCTTAAGGAAGGATTTCAGATATCAATCTCCTGGCTTAATGGAAGTTCCTCCTTCCTTGTTGTACTGCCATAGGAGCCGTTACTCCGCTCGCCCCACATTCCAGCTATCCTTTAGAGCTTGAATCTGCCCCCTCACAGCCTCAATACTCACGGCAATGGATATCCCGTTGTTACAGACTGCGTTTGATACAGTTGCGGCTCGTTTGGGCAATGCTTCACCTACCATGGCCATAATCCTGGGCAGTGGTTGGGGCGAGGCAGTTTCTTCGCTGGCGATCACGAACGCCATCCCATACCGCGCAATCCCAGGACTCGGTGACACAACTATAAAGGGCCATGAAGGGCGACTCCTGCTTGCCTGGTCGAATGACCGCGAACTCCTTATCTTCCAGGGCCGCCGGCACTACTACGAGGGATATGCCTGGGAACCGGTGGCAATTCCTATATATGTTGCAAAACGTCTGGGCATTCGCAAACTCCTGTTGACAAATGCTGCAGGTGCAATAAACCGCGAACTGGCCCCGGGGTCACTGATGATACTAAACGATCACATCAATTTGATGGGCAGTAATCCCTTAATCGGTGCCGATCACCAGGTATGGGGCGGCCGCTTCCCTGCCCAATCGACCGTATATGACAAAGCGTTCAGCGCACAGCTTACTGATGCTTGCGTGGAGGCCGGGGCAGAAGTTGCCCTCGGCATATATCTTGCAGTCTCGGGTCCCGCTTACGAGACACCTGCCGAAATAGGAGCTTTCTCCGCAATGGGCGCCGATGCAGTAGGGATGTCCACTGTGCCTGAAGCAATGCTGGCAAATGCTGCCGGGTTCCAGATTGGCGCCGTCTCACTCATCACTAATGCCGCGGCCGGGACAGACACCATCGTCTCGCACGATGAAGTTGTGGCATGTGCCGAACATTCAATGCCCCGCATGCAGGCAGCTTTGTTGAGCATCTTGGAGAAGGACGAGGTTTAGACATGAAAATCGATCCTACCCCCAGTCCTGAACAAATCTACAATGCTGCCGTCGAAGCTGTGCAGCTGCTTAAGAATGCCGGCTATGCAGCCTTGTGGGCCGGCGGCTGTGTGCGCGACCAGATAATGGGGGCCACGCCCAAAGATTACGATATCGTTACCGATGCAACGCCGGAGCAGACACTCGAACTGTTTCCCCATTCCATTGGCATAGGAAAAGCATTTGGCGTCATAAAGGCGCTCGTCAATGGGATATACTTCGAAATAGCCACATTCCGACAGGACAAAGGATACAGTGACGGCAGGCATCCTGACCGCGTGACATTCGTAGACGAACAAAGCGACGCTGCCAGACGTGATTTCACTATTAATGCGATCCTTTACGATCCATTGAAGGAACTATACCACGATCATGTGAACGGCCGCGCGGATATTGATGCCTCCATCATACGCTGCGTTGGGATACCTGCCGATCGTTTCAGGGAAGATCATCTGCGCATGTTGAGGGCCGTGCGCTTCGCCAATACCCTCGGGTTCCAGATCCACCAGGATACTGCCGATGCCATAAGACAGAATGCACATCTTGCCTCAGGGCTGAGTGCCGAACGGATTCAACAGGAACTGACCCGCCTCTTCACCGAAACAAAGAAACCGGGCGATGCATTGTTGATGCTTCATGATCTTGGCCTGCTTCAGGTCATTCTACCGGAAGTGGCCGCCATGAAGGGACAGGAACAACCACCGGAATTCCATCCTGAAGGTGATGTATTCGCACACACGGTGATAATGCTGAACATGCTAGCCGCACCATCCTCTCAATTGATCTTTGCAACCATCTTCCACGATGTTGGCAAGCCGGCAACAGCCGTTCAGGCGTCAGACAGAATACGATTCAACGGCCACGCATCAAAAGGGGCCGACATGACCGAGGAGATAATGCGCAGGCTCCGTTTCTCGAGCGCTGACACCGAAACTGTTTCATATTGCGTACGCAACCACATGCGATTCATAGATGTGCAAAGAATGCGCCCCTCCACCCTGCGCAAATTAGTGGGCGCACCTACCTTCCCGATCGAGCTCGAGCTGCACCGCCTAGACTGCCGCGCAAGCCACGGTGATATCTCCAACTATGAGTTCCTCGTCGAGTTCCAGGAGAAGATTGCGGCAGAGCCTGTGCTGCCCCCACCCTGGCTTGCCGGTCGCGATATCATTGCCCTGGGGGTCGAGGAGGGCCCGGAAATCGGTAGGTTGCTGCAAAAGGCATATGACGCCCAGCTCGACAGCAAGTTTGAAAATCGCACGGTGCTGCTGCAATGGATTCAAGGATTGCTTGATGGTTAATTAATAATGATATAAGTTGTACGACCTGAGGAATAGAAAATGTATTCAACACTACTTAAAGCCAAGCTACACATGGCCCGAGTTACACAGTGCGAGCTGGAATACGAAGGCAGTCTTACAATCGACCCTGAATTAATGGAAGAGGTCAAGATACTACCGTACGAGAAGATCCTCGTTGCGAACGTCGAAAACGGCGAGAGATTTGAAACCTACGCCATACCTGGAGAACGAGGGGAACGGATGATCTGCCTCAATGGCGCGACCGCACACAAGGGCACAGTAGGCGATCGCATAATCGTCTTCACATTCACACAGCTCCCAACAGAAGAGGCCAGGCAACACAAGCCACTTGTTATCATTCTCGATGCTAACAACCAGATCGTGCGGAATGGTTAGCCCACAGAGGGCCCGAGGGGTCACAGCCCTCAAAATAGCAAAACAAGGATATTGTTCATTTCTTCTTTCGTTCATGATCAAGAATCTTCTTTATCTTAGCAACAGTCTTTGCCAGTTTCTTGTCTTCCGTGATCTTTGCTGTAGCCTTCGCTATCTGATAACTCACTGCCGCTCCCGTTTTGAGCCCCAGCACCTCTGCAACCTGACGTTGCGTATAGTCTGCATACTGACATAACATTATCCCTGCCACTCCTCGACTGACACTGTCCCGACGTCTTCGTAATAGCTGATCCGCATTCATCCTAAGCTCTTTGGTCACAGCTTCAAGAACTTTGTCTATCGTCAAGCCGCTGCCTTCCATCTTCCGGAATGAGATATCTTCCTTCTTCTTTCTTCGCCCTATCATTTCGGCAAAACATCCATCCACCCATTCCCTGAACTTGTCATTCCCTATCCCGCGCGGGGATCTCCACAGCTCTTGAATAAACTCGTCGTCCTCAGTTGCCGCCATTTCCTCAACGAATGATCTGCAGGCTTGTTGCTGTTTCTTTTTGCTTCTCCCTGCCATCAAGGAGAGCATTGGTCTGTACTCTACGAAGGGAAAGTCTTTGCTCTCACCTATATAGCCTCTATAACTACTCCAACTGTAGCCTCTCAAGTATCGGATCTTTTCTGCTTTGGCTTTATTGACCATTCTTTTGGTTTTGACAGGATTCAGGTGGACATAGCGACTGAGTTTCTTGAGGTAGTCATCGCCTTCTACAAGCCGGGCATTGTATCGACCTTGTGTGACATGACCGCTTCTGCGGTGGCGACAATTGAAGTATACGGTAAAGCCGGTGAGAACCTTCTGCATGAAGCGGCTCAAGTTTCCTCTTGGCGTCTCGATTACCAGGTGAAAATGATTAGACATCAAGCAAAACACATAGAGACGAACCCCGCATTGCTCTACGCAGTCGGATAGACGAGACAACAGATATTTCCTGTCTTTATCATCAAGAAAGATATTCTGCCGATCATTACCACGCACAGTGACGTGGTAGATAGCACCTTCGTATTCTAATCTGAGCAATCTGGCCATTGCATCCAGCATGACAGTGCAGCCAAAACACGTCAATTCCTTATTTTGCTATCTTGAGGGCTGACCCCTTAGATCTTCGCCGGAAACATCACGGGTTATCGATACATTCTCAGTCCTGCGCGATATTTTATCGATCTCGTCGATATATATGATTCCCATCTCGGCCTTCGCGATGTCATAGTTTGCCGCCT
>JAUXFM010000124.1 GCA_030622955.1 Lentisphaerales bacterium | reverse complement strand
GACATGGCTACGATCCGACTTCGGCAATGAATGGCGCGTATTCATCTGGCAATCCCGCCATTGCGTATGATCCGAGTTTCTCATACTCCTCAGGTATGGTTGGCACAAGGTTGAGATACTCCGCTGGTATGATCTGGTCTGTGTCGATATTGCTCCCAACCACGTAAACCTTGCCTCTTATCACTTTGTCCGTACTCATTGTTCTGCACTTTCCATTAAGCACCCGCCTGCCGCGCTATGCGTAGCGTGGCCTGCCCGCAGCACTTTGTGCAGCGACGTAGGCGGGTAGGTCAATAAATAATAAATAACTAATCCACATCCCTCGGATCCGCGATATGGCCGGTAAGCGCGGATGCGGCCACTGTCAGCGGCGAAGCCAGATGTATTTGCGACTGCTTCGAGCCCATGCGTCCAAGGAAATTCCTGTTAGTTGTGCTAATGACAACCTCGTTGCCCTTGGTTCTGCCGAATGTATCGACCGGGCCACCGAGACATGCTGCGCATGATGGTGGTGCGACATCCTTGCAGCCTGCATTGGCAAATATCTCGATCAAAGAAACACCATCGATCGATTCAGTAATGAGCGATTCTGCTACTCTAGCCGTTGCCGGGACAAGGAATGTGTCCACCTTGACCTTGCGCCCCTTCAGGATTCCAGCAGCTGCGATGAAATCAGTTGTCTTTCCGCCAGTGCAGGATCCAATGTATGCCCTGTCAATCTTGACATCAGACAGTTTTCTGGCAGGAGAGTAGTTCTCGGGTGAATGCGGGCCTGCGACACATGGCTCAATCGCTGCTGCGTCATACTTGCGGTAATCCTTGCCATCATAACCGCTGATAATTTCGAAGGGCTCCTTTGAGCGCTCCCTGACGTATTCAACGACCTTATCGTCTGGCTCTATGATCCCGGACTTCGCACCCGCTTCCACCGCCATGTTGCATAATGTCATGCGCTCCTCGACAGCGAGCTGGCTGATGGCATCGCCGGTGAATTCCATGGCACAGTAGTTGGCGCCATTGACGCCTATATCGCCGATCACATGTAAGATCATATCTTTCGCCATAACGTGTTCGGGGATCTTCCCCTCAAAGCGGAAACGTAACGTCTGTGGTATCTTGATGAGGAGCTTGCCAGTGCCCATTATGAAGCCGGCATCCGTATTTCCTATTCCTGCAGCAAAAGCGCCCAGCGCACCGTGGGTGCAGGTATGCGAATCTGTTCCGAAGATCACTTCGCCCGGCCTGACATGTCCTTCCTCAGGCAGTGCAACATGACATACGCCTTTGTAATCAGGTGTGCCAGGATCGTAGAAGTGGGGGATATCCTGTTTCTTGACGAAGTGGCGGAGCGTGTCAACGTTGCGATGCGCCTTCTCGTCTTCCGTGAAGATATAGTGATCAGGGATTATCACGACCTTGTTCTTGTCCCATACACGTGCATCTTCGCCGAACTCCCGCTTGAATACGCCTATTGTGCCAGGTCCGCAGATGTCATGTGTCAGCAGTACGTCAACATTCACCCATGCAATGTCACCTGGCTCAACAACCGCCTTCCCGGCAGCCTTTGCGAGTATCTTTTCCGTGATTGTCATGGTCGCATTCCTTATAAGGGTGGGGTGCCTATTTGACCCCGCTCGCCCGGACAAGTGCAAAGAACCTGTCCTGGTACTCCTCAAAGAGATCGCATCGACGAAGCTTGTCCCCGAGGCCGCTTATGAGCGACGGGTCAGCCGCAGCAGCGCAGAAGGCTGAATCGATTTCATGCCGGAGATGCCTGGGAACACCATCCACCTCGGAGAACATTTTGTTTCGGTTGAGTTCCTGGACGTTACCCGGCAATGAACTCCTGATAACATCAACGAGCAGTTTGAGGAGGCATACTTCCCACGGCTTATCGACGCCAACGACAACTCCAGCCATGGGATCGTTCTTCTCCTGCACTGATTCCTTGACCCTCTCCACGACAGTTTCGAGCGGATCGGAGATAATATGCTCGCTTATCTCTCTTTTCTTTATGGTGAAGCCGTATTGGAGGATGTGAAGATCCTTGGCGTTTTCCCGAAGCCAGTCGGCATATTCCTGGGCTTCATCGGCGAACCCCTCGAGAAGTGATTTCGCATAATGTTCGGGAGTCATGATCTGCGGTTGGTGTGCCTTGATCTGTCCTTCACGGACCCGGATCTTGTCAACACTGTCCATGAGTTCGCTGATCATGTGGTAGTTCAGGATCGTCGTAGAAAAGGTTTCCAGACGAGTTGATGGCATCAACACGATCTTCGTGTTGTTCACCGCATACGATGAATCGAAATTGTGCTTGGAATGTTTCACCAGCCGTTTGTCTCCCTGCAAAAAGTCATGATAAACTCACACATTAAGGTTCAGATGTCAACTCAATGGTGACCGGTCCTTCATTAATTATCGTGACGGACATGTTGGCTCCAAAAACACCTGTTTTCACCCGGGCTTCTCCCAATGTGGATTTCAATGCTGCCACGTATTTGTTGTAGATATGACGGGCATCTTCGGGCGCAGCCGCATCAACGAAGCTGGGTCGGTTCCCTTTGCGGACGTTGGCATAGAGAGTGAACTGTGATATGGCCAGGACTTCGCCTTGCACGTCCTCGATAGATCGATTCATTTTACCGGCATCATCATGGAAGATACGCAGGTTCACGGTTTTGCGTGCCAGATGCTTCGCATCCGTCTCGTTATCGCCTTTTCTGACCCCAATGAGAAGGACGTAACCCGGTCCTGTTTCAGCTACGGCCCGACCCTCTATCTCGACCTTGCCGTATTTGGTTCTTTGTATGATCACTTTCATGGATTCAATAAGTATTGCTTAGATGTGGGGGCTTGGGCAATACTGATTGCTTATGAGGAATTGGATATGAAAAAGATATCTGTCAAAACTGGCGCCAGAACGCAGTTCGTGGACATTACCGCGGATCTGTCCCGCGCTCTGAAAGAGTTAGGGGTTCGTGACGGGATCTTGACCGTTTTTGTTCCTCATACGACTGCAGGCGTGACGATCAATGAGAACGCTGATCCCGATGTCCAGACCGACATGGCTAAAGCGCTTGATAAAGCTGTCCCATGGCGAGCGGAATACAATCATGCCGAGGGGAATTCTGCTGCGCACGTCAAGGCCAGCATGATGGGCGCATCGGTTCAGGTACTCGTTGAGGACGGGCACTTGATGTTGGGCACATGGCAGGGAATATATTTTTGTGAGTTTGATGGCCCACGCACGCGGCAAGTGTGGGTGTCGTAATGTGCAGATGGCAGGATCATGTCCTTAAACAGCTAACAACTAGTATCGAGGGGACCAAACGAGCATCATGATCAGAGTAAATGGCGACATAGTGCCTGAGCAGGCAGTGGAGTATGAGCTTCAGAGGCTGTTGAAATTCTATTCAGAACATTTCAGCCCAGAGCAGATTGAGGAGAGCAAGGAGCTCCTCAAGGAGAAGGCGAAAGAGCAGGCTATTGGTCTGAAGCTGCTCCTGCAGGAGGCCGCACGCCTCGACATTAAGATGGACGAAGCTAAAGTCGATGAGAAGATTGAGCAAATGGCGACCAACGTGGGCGGCCATGACAAGTTCGAGAAGATGCTTAAGACGCAGGGATTGACGCAGGAAGGTGTCAGGGGAAGCATCAGGAATGGCGGCCAGGTTGACGTTCTCACCGAGAAAATCGTTTCGGAGATCCCTGAACCTGCAGAACAACAGATCAAAACTTTCTACGAGGCGCACAAGGAAGAATATGCCAAGCCGGACGCTTCGCAGATTCGTCATATACTTTTGAAGCCGGCATCGGCCAATGAGCAGGACATCGCGGTGTCCCGTTCCAAGCTTGAAGGGATCCGTGAAGCCATTGTCACTGATAATAAAGATTTTGCCGCCGCGGCTGCAGTACATTCAGATTGCCCAAGTGGAAAGAAATCCGGCGGGAGCCTTGGCTGGATAGCTAAGGGATCAATGGTCCCGGAGATCGAAGAAATAGTGTCCGCTCTGGAGATGGGGGATGTCAGTGAAGTGATCGAAACGAAGTTGGGCCTTCATCTTATGGAGAAAACCGATCATGAGGACTCGATTCCTGCCGAGTACGATGAAGTGCGAGACAAGGTAAAAGAGCTCCTGATGCATTCCAATCGAGGTGAGGCAATCGCCTCCTGCGTCGCTGAGTTGAAAGCCAAAGCCGTGATTGAGGAAAGTTGATTGTATTGGTCGCCCCTTCTCCAAGCTTTTAGAACATGGATTGAGGAGCAACTGCAAGCCCGAGGGGTCAGCCCTTAGAATAGAGAATAAGCCTTTCACGTAGAGTTCCTCTGCAAGACACCGAGATCCTTTTCAGTTCTTGCCACGAACTTCCCATGGTAGACCGCACCAACATATTCAATTCTAAGCTCTCTGGCCATGCCTCAGGAACATAGCAACCACCACGCTCCCAGTCAATCCCTATTCTTTATTCTAAGGGCTGACCCCTCGGCACCCCTCGGCATGTTTTCAATGCGGGACTTAATGGTTGTTGGATGCTAATCCTGTTTTCCGATGTGCTTTACGCCCGGATGTCCGGGAGTGACTCTGTTTCCATTCTTGTCATAACGACGGATACGAATGGACTTGAGAATGGTGGAATTCTGTTTGATCAGTCCATCGAACTGATCATCCGTGAATGATAATGGTGTATTACGCCTGAGCCAGCGGAAACTGTGGGACTTGTATTGAAGGCTTGCAATGAGAGTATCGAGATCTTTGTTTCCGCTTGGGGTGTTATCGTTGTCCTCCAATTCTAACTCAAAATCCTTATACTTTAGTTTCTTGAGAGACTGGATGATGACAGCAATCGGCTCTCGGAAGAGCCACAGAGCTACTCCGGCAATGGAGGGCCATGCAATGCTGTCCACGAGTGTCGTCAGAAATGTCTTCCAGTCCATTATGTTATCTCCTCTTGCATCCAACGTCGTGAATCAGCATTTGGCGCGCCAGCGACAATATCCTGAATTCATCTTGTTCGGTGCTCATCCTACTGGGGCAGTCGCCCGCGCCACTTGTCTGGATCCTGAGAGCAGTGGAACACGGAGTAAACACACAGCCGTTGTTCACATCGTCGAACCCGAAGAAGATGGCAAAAGGGAAACGGCGGACAAGTGCCCGCCGATAGGCCTCGTGGACAACTGGATAGATCATCGGCGTACGCTGGATCGACAGAAGCGCAGCCTCAATACACCGCAAAAACTCCATGCCGAGGCCGAGGGACTGCTCTTCGTACCACAGGTACGCGTCCGTTACGTCGACCTTTGCCTCTGGAATTAGAATCGGGGATGAGCTCATCGGGACTGAAGGATGTCTTGCTTCACTTGGTCCCACGTTTGCCCTGAATCCGGGTTCCGCAGGTAGTTCCGTTTCCGGCGGGCCAACTCATCCTTCTGCCACTGAGGGATTGACATCTCTGCATTGCTGCGAGCAATGCTGTCCCATAAGTCTTCCACGAGTTGTACTCGCTCGGGCACCGACAGTGTTTCGAGTTTTTCCAGTGCTGTAGTCATGGCAACATAGTACCTTTTGACTGGGCAATAGGCAATCTAATTGCGGCGCACCGAATCGGAATCGGGATAGCCCTCACGGACTCTCTCCTCCCACAACACCGAACCTGACGGGGTCAGACCGAGAAAATAGAAATTAGCTTTTCGCAAGGCGTTTCTCAATTCTGTTCATCTTCTTTCTTAATTTATCATCATCCAGCAACTCCCGCAACCGCTGGCGTTGTTTTAATACTGAGCCATTACCCTTGTACCCAAAATATTCGCCCACCCTGCGCTGACTTTGATTACTATAGCGACATGATAATTCCAAGGCTACCTTCCTGGCCGTTCGCGCAGCATAGCACCTTGTCAAAAGCAGATCCTTGTCGATTCTAAAATCAGTCGCTACTTCTGTTGCTATCTCATCCGGACACAGGCTTTTCCCTTCCGGCCACCTTATATCCCCGTACACCCCCTTATCCTCTCGTACCTCCCTCAAATCCGCCTCTATTTCTTCTATGAATTCTGCATCGCCCATCGCATAACGGCTCATCGCCAGTGCGGTTTTAAATTCTTCATCGGTCTTGGATATACAGCGCTCAATATATCTTCGATATTCTGTCCTGTTCCCCCTTTGCGTCTTTCTTCGCATCAGCTTCAACCAGTCATAATTCACAATCTCCTCTGCCGAGTATTTCTCGACGTAACCGCGATAACTGCACCATTTATATCCCTTCAAATATGAGCGCTTTTTCGCGGGGCTTGCCTTTTCATATCCGGCAACTTTGACGGGATTAAGATGTATATATCTTGTCAGCCTGATTATGTAGTCGTCCCCGTCGACCAGTTTCGCCCCATACCTGCCCTGAAAGCAGTGTCCGGGTTCTCCATGTTTATAGCGGCGATACATGCTATAGGCAGTGTTCAGCCTTTGCATGAAACGATGAATATTGCCGCAAGGTGTTTCTACAAACAGGTGGTAATGATTCGGCATCAATACGTACGCATAGAGGACTACGCCATCCCTTTCCAAGGCATCCCCGAGCTGATCCATAAACCGCAGGTAATAATCATCATTATGAAATACTTCGCGCCTCCCGTTCCCGCGAACGGTCACGTGGTATTTCGCTCCTGCGTATCGTATCCTCCATGCTCTTGCCATACATCAACATATACACCCTTCTATATCTCTCAGCCAATCCTGTTTTCTCTTTTCTCGGTCTGACCCCGTTTTTCGTTTTTCCAAATATTTAATAAGTTCTACAGTGACGCTTTCAAACTGGATGTGACGTGATGCCGCCCATGCTCAATATCTATTTTGAAAGGTCGCGACATAATAAGCTCAAAAT
>JAUXFM010000094.1 GCA_030622955.1 Lentisphaerales bacterium | reverse complement strand
ATCGATTTGAAATCAAGAGAAGTGCTAACGTAGTATATCAGGATGAAACCATTAGACAATATTGAGCAGATAAGGTGCTGGATGGACTTTGGTCACCACAAACCGGACAGTAGTGATCAGTAAGTAGTGATCAGTCCTGGGAGTGGTGGTGGATTATGCCTGCAGTTGCGAAAATACTCCTGGTTTTTGCTGCAATACTTGTGGTGAACAAGATACGTGTGCCGTTGGGGTTGGCATTGCTTGGCGGTGGGCTTGCGTTGAACTTCTGGGCGCTCAAAGGGCTGCGTGGCACGGCAGCGAACCTGCGGGGGGCCCTATGCGACATCGATCTGTGGTTGATGCTCATTGTTGTTGCCTTCATCTATGAATTCGCGCGGTATCTGACCGAGAAGAAGAATGCCGACGAGATACTGAACGCGGTCAAGAAGTGGGGTGGGCGGCATGGGCGTGTCGCGATGATGATCTCCATGCCTGCGGTCATTGGATTGGTCCCGATGCCGGGTGGCGCCCTTTTCTCGGCCCCACTGGTGAGCCAGGCCGCGGAAGGCGCGGATCTATCGAATGAATGGAAGACAGCGCAGAATTTCTGGTTCCGTCATATATGGGAGTTCTGGTGGCCCCTGTATCCAGGCGTGATTATCGCGATGTCGATATTCGAGTTGAAGCCATGGCAGTTCATTTCGACGCAACTGCTCTGCACTCCTGTTGCCGCTGCGGTCGGCTATTTCTTCCTGGTCAGGCATCATGTCGGGAGACTGACTGTTGAGAAACAGAGTACAGGGGGTAGCTGGCGGCGAGCGTTCAAGGTCATGGCACCGTTGCTGGCCGTGATAATTGTGATGCTCATATTGCCGGAATTGCTGGCCACTATCCCTTGCATCGAAAAGCGGACGGCAAAACTTCTTGCCCTGATGGGTGGGATGCTGGTTGGTCTTGGTGTTGTTGCATTGTATGAAGGAAGGTTCCGGTTTAAGGGGATCATCAGTTCATTCACGAACAGGAAATCAGCCAACCTTCTTATTACGGTCGCTGGCGTGCTGGTATTTCAATCGTTGCTAGAGAGTTCTGGACTGTTGCCTCTTGCTAAAAATGAATTGCATGAGAGTGGAATTCCGCTCGTCTGTGTGGTGGCGGCCTTGCCCTTCCTGGCTGGACTGGTCACGGGGCTCGCGGTGGGTTTTGCCGGAATAGCGTTCCCCCTGGTTCTGTTGCTGATGGGTGTCGAGGGCTCAGGATTGACGCCCTGTGCGACGCTGACACTGGCTTACGGGTTCGGATTTGCGGGCATGATGCTTTCGCCGATGCATCTATGTCTTGTTGTCACCAAAGATTACTTCTCAGCCTCACTGTTGAAAGTGTATCGGCACACGATCCCCTGCGCCCTGACCATCATGGTCTACTTTGTGATCGCGCATTATGTTTTGCGGTATTTCGGGTGGTAGCAGGTGGGCTGCGTTGCCCTGTTTCGGAAGCATGGCGAATTGGGCGGAAGAACCAAGCGCGTTATCCTTCCGGCCCGCCTACGTCCCGAGGCACTTCGTGTAGCATTCAGCTCTGCCAGACCCGAGCGCCGGCTCGGCAGTTCTGTTTTCGCGCAAAAAGGCCGCGTCCATTCGCATTGCCTTCACTCATGGAGGGCGAGACAGACCTCAACAACGAACAATTAGCAACTCATCCGGTCCGCTTGCGGACAGGCGGCGCTTTCCGCCCGAGATGTTTGAGCACGTCTTTGAGGTCGTCCCAGACATCTTTTTTCGCGCTAGGATTCCGCAGGAGATATGCGGGATGGTATGTCGGCATGAGGTTGGTGCCTTCGAAGGTGTGCCATTGCCCCCGCAGCTTCGAGATGCCTGTCTTGATATTGAGTAGTCCCTTGACCGACGTAGCGCCCAGCGCAACGATGACCTTTGGCTTGAGCAAAGCAATCTGTGCCTTGAGATAGGGTGTACAGGTTTCCATTTCTTCAGGCATTGGGGCTCGGTTGTTGGGCGGTCGGCATTTGAGGATGTTGCCGATGAACACTTCGTCGCGCGTATAGCCCATGGCCTCGATCATCTTGGTAAGAAGTTTCCCGGCGCGTCCGACAAAGGCGAGGCCCTGTTGATCTTCGTCAGCACCCGGTGCTTCACCGATGAACATTATGTCGGGGTGTGCCGCGCCCTGACCGGGCACAGTGTTTGTTCTTGTTTTATTGAGTGCGCAGTTGGTGCATGCCTTGATTGTTTCCGTGATTGATTTGAGGCCAGCGTCTGCGGCTGCCTGGTCAGCTTTCCTGCGTGGGATATGCGCAAGGTTCTTGAGGAGTTCGGGATCCATCTCGACGGTCCTGTTGCCTTCTTCCAGTTGGTATTCAAGCCAAGCCTTGAGGTCGTCGAGTAAGCTACTGAAGGTGGGTTTTCCGGTTGTCATTGGTCCGATGCCAATGGTTGATCGACGTCTTCATTACGAGCCTTCCATTTCGCATGGCCCTTAACGAAGAATGGGCCAACTAAGACGTAGCCAAGCCCCAGGATGATCATGGTGATGGCGCCCTTCACAGCATGTTGAAGGTAGGGGCCGCGGAAAAACAGGCAGCCGACAAGGATAACGCAGGGGATGAAGAGGGCTGCCTTCTTCGTTGGTTTCGGGTATCTGAAGTTAGTGACCTGCAGGGTGACGAACAGCACGATACCGATCAGGAAGATGATCGCCACGTAGCCCTGGCTGAGGTTGAACCTGTTTGTTGGCGGACATTGACTGATGAACACCATGAGCGCTACCCACGCGGCATTTGCGGTAATAGGCAGCCCGCCGTAGCCGCCCTGGCCCCTCAGCGGATCCTTCACTTTGAAACGTGCTAGCCGGACAACGCCTGAAATCGCGACAGCTGACGGGAGCAGGATGCGCCATATGACCTGTGTTTGCTGAAGTGAGACGGCGTAAATCAGGAGTGCGGGTGCGATTCCGAACGATATCAGGTCGACGTATGTGTCGAGTTCCGCACCGAAATCGCTTGAGCCCTTGAGAAGTCGCGCGAGGTTCCCGTCGAGTCCATCGAGAATCATTGAGAGCATTATCATGAGGGCGGCACGGCGGTGGTATTCGCCGGTTTCCCAGACGCCACGCGGCGCCATGCCCTGCAGTGTGTAGAGGATCGCGAAGAAACCGGCCAGCATGGCGGCGAGAGTAACGAGTGTCGGTATCACCTGGCGCCAGTTCAGTACGGGCTTTACTCTCATTTCTCAGCGTTCCCTGTAACTGTTGCTATGATTGTTTCGCCTGCTCGGACCTTGTCGCCAACCTTTGCAGTGATCTCGACGGTTCCTTTCGGAAAATACATATCGAGTCGCGAACCGAATTTCATCATGCCGATCCTGTCCCCTTTATTGAGGACCTGTTCAAGGTTCAGCCAGTACACCACCCGTCTGCAGACGGGTCCGCAGATCTGGTTGACCAGGCAGGATATATTATTGCCTTCAATAAGGATCGAACTGCGTTGGTTGACGTCGGACGATTCGGCCTGGAAAGTAAAGAGACGCCTACCTCGGAAATAATCCAGGAACTTGACTGTGCCGGATATTGGTGCGCGGTTAACGTGGACATTTACGAGTGAGAGGAAGATGCTTACGCGTACAGTATCCGTCTTGAGGAATTTATCCTCCCTGATATCACAGATCTTTGCAATGACGCCGTCTGCACCGGCAACGACTACATCAGGATTGGTCGGAGCAGTACGTTCCGGATCGCGGAAGAAACAGCCCAGGTAGCAGATCAATACGATTGCGAGGATCGCACCCCAGCCGAATGCTTCACGGGATTCGATATCCGCCAGGAGCAGGCTACCGGCAAGGATCGCGCCGACCAGGAGGGAGGCGATGACGAACGGCATGATTTCTTTTCTGATCTTCATGAGCTTTGGTCTTTTTGCTAAGCGTGCAAATTATTGGTGATAGGGCTCTTCCTGTCAAGATCAGCCATTGGGCCCGCTCTCGTGGAGCATGGTCAGTAAGGCTTTCATATCGGCTGGTATTGCTGCCGAGAATTCGCGCGGCTGGTTTGTTCCCGGATGTTGTATTTTCATCAGGCTGGCGTGAAGCATCTGGCGTTTGACCGGTGCGGGCAGTTCTGCCGCACCCTTACGACCGTATTGACGGTCGCCAAGGATAGGGTGTTTGATATGTGCCATGTGCACACGGATCTGGTGTGTTCTTCCTGTTTCGATTATTACGCTGAGCAGTGAAATGTCACGGAAAGTTTCCAGGGTTGAATAGTTCGTAATGGCGTCACGTCCAGTTTTGGAGGCAGTCGACATCTTCTTCCGGTCGTGCGGGCTGCGGCCTATTGTTGTTTCGATCCTGCCCGAGACCGGGTTGGGCCGGCCCCATACTAGTGCGAGGTATTCCTTTTTGACCGTCCTGTTCTTGAATTGTGCGGCCAGCGCGTTCATTGCCTGCTCATTCTTCGCGACAACGATGAGGCCACTCGTGTCCTTGTCGATACGATGGACGATGCCCGGTCGCAGTTCACCGCCTATGCCGGCGAGATCTTCGCAGTGGTGGAGCAGTGCGTTTACGAGTGTTCCGGAGGAGTGACCTGCTGCAGGATGGACGACCATGCCGGCAGGTTTATTGACGACCACGATATCTGCATCTTCGAAGATGATATCGAGCGGGATGTTTTCGGCGGTCAGTTCAACTTCGTCCGGTTCAGGAAATTCAATCTCGACATCGAATCCTTCCGAGAGTTTCAGGCGTGATTTAACCTGCTGTCCGTTGACGGTTATGTGGCCTGACTTGATAAGTGACTGGATGCGTGCGCGGGACAGGTCGTTCAGCTGTACGGCCAGCCATGAGTCGAGGCGCTTGCCTGCATCATCATGAGATGTTTTTATATTCATCGTTATTGTGTTGGCTGCGTGACCATGACCAGATGGCGAAGCCTATGGCCATGAGCAAAAGGCTCAGGCATTGTGCAAGAGTGAGGGGGCCGAGCACTTTACGCGGATCGCCGCGGAAATATTCTGCAGCGAACCGGAAGACAGGGTACATAATCAAGTACAGTGCAAAGACGCTACCGTTACCCTTCCTGTGCTTGAATGCCCAGAGAAGCATGATGTACATTGCCAGGTTCGCGAGCGACTCATAGAGTTGGATCGGGTGGACGGAGAAGAAGTGTTCTGCTGCATATGAATCGTATTGCGGTGTGCCTTTCCAGCTTTGCCAGATCGCGTAATGCTCGTTCCATGCCGCCTTTCCGTAAAAATCCTTATAGACAGCTGAATAGTAGGGGTAGCGGACAGAGAGGAGGCCGTCATACGGTTTTCCATAGCAGCAGCCGTTGAGAAAACAGCCTAATCTACCGAAGAAATGCCCGAGCGGGATCGATGTGATCACGAAATCGAAGAGGCTGAGGGTATTTTTCTGCTTCAGCCAGGACAACAGGATGATGGTGAGGATAGCGCCGATCACTCCGCCGTAGAAGATGAGGCCGCCATGCCAGATCATGAATATTTCGAGCGGATTTTCGGCAAATTGTTCTTCCCAGTTGGCCGCAACGTAGGCAATCCGTGATCCTATTATACCGGCCACCATCACCCAGAATGCGAGATCTGTGCAATAGGTGGAGTCCTTGCCCTCCTTCTTCCCAAGCAGGGTCCAGTTAATAATACCGGCCAAAAACGCGATTGCCATCATCACGCCGTACCAGTGGATTGGCCAGTTCCCAATTCTAAAACATACAGGATGCATAACTTAATCCTCCTAAATATCCTGCATTTTACTGGACATTGCAGGAAAAGAAACTAATTTTATAATCTGGGCCTGATAGGCAGGGTCATTGTGCCCTTTTGAGGTGAAAATTGTGTCTGAATCAGATAATCCAGATGCGGCGATATTGACCGACTCCATACCGGAGATTAAGTGTGGTCAGTGCGCCCAAGCCATAGATGTATCCGATCTGCAGCAGTTTACCCAGATTCAGTGTCCCAAATGCGGGACAAGCCAGACTGTTCCGGCCAAGTTCGGCCCCTTCTTCCTGATAGAGCTGCTCGGCATGGGCGGCATGGGTGGTGTTTATCATGCCTATGACGCGGCCCTGGATCGGCATGTTGCTATTAAGGTAATGCTTCGCTCGCTTGGCGAAAACGCCGAATTCGTGGAGCGCTTCAAGAAGGAAGCCAAGGCGGCAGCGGCTCTGAATCATTCCAACGTTGTTCAGATCTATTCTTTTGGACAGGAAAAAGGCCAGCCTTACATAGTAATGGAGATGGTATCTGGCGACCGGTTCGACAAATTGGTCTCTGATGGCAAGCAACTTGCCCAGGGCCTTGTGGCCAGGATCGGCGTTCATATTGCCCAGGGCCTTGGTGCTGCCAATGAAGCCGGCATGTTACACGGCGACATCAAGCCGGAAAATATTCTGCTGGACGAGAAGGGGATAGCGAAGCTCGTGGACTTCGGACTTGCGAGTCTGGCGGGCTCAAAGGCTGAGGATGGTGGGGTCTGGGGTACGCCTTATTACATTGCGCCCGAGAAGGTCCGCGGCCAGAAGGGCGATGCCCGTTCGGACATGTATAGTCTTGGTGCCACTTTATATCATGCGCTCGCCGCCAAGCCACCATTTGATGGGAAGACTCCGATAGCCGTTGTGAAGGCAAGGTTGGCGGGCCCTCCGACGGAGTTGAATATTCTGCGGCCGGATATTAATCCGGCGCTCCAGGCTGTCATATCGCGCATGCTGCAGCCACAGCCCAGCGCGAGGCATCCGACGCATGCCTCGCTGGTGGGTGATCTGAAGAGAGCTTTGCAGCTTGTCGGGCCGCCCAAGAAGGGCACGGTAGGCAACCTCAAGAAGAAGACCGGCAAACTCATGGTGACCAAGAAGCGCAAGAGTGCTCCCGGCGCCGCGGTGGCCGAAGACAGTGGCCGTGCGACCAAATCGATGCCTGCGGGCATCAGGATAAACAAAGTGGCCAGAACCAGTGCCAGGCCGACCCAGAGCGGCCACAAGGCTATTGTTGTTGGGAAGGCGGCCAAAGCGGCCAAGGCAGGAAAGGCGGCCCCGCTAGTTTCATCGGCCCGTGGCGGTAATATTTCTGCGCGTCGGGCAGGTGCATCCGGCGATAGTAGAGAGGGCAGGGCACCGCCAGTGAAGAAGAAATCGGCCGCCCCGGTCGTCATGACGATCATTGTTCTCCTTCTCCTGCTTGGTGGCGGCGTATTCGGGCTTATGTATCATAAGAAAGAGAAGCGGCGCGAAGCCTACATTGAAGCCATGGCGCTCAAGGATGCTAAGGAAGCCGCCAAGGACATGTTCGAAGCGATAGAAAAGATTGGCATAAACATGGTCGCGATGACCAAACGTGCTAAGGAGATGGGCAAAGATGCACGTGGGATTGCCGGTATGGCAACTGGCGCGGATCGCATTCTTGGCAGGACGCCGAGGAGCAGTCAGACCCACAAGAGGAACGCGCAGGGCGTCATGGTCGACGAACAGGGCCGTGAGATGCCCGCAGGGATTGGTTCATCACCTTCCTTGCGATCAGCACCCAAGCCATCAGGACTGACCCGCAAACCGCGTATCAAGACGCGGCTTCCAGCTCAACCGGCAGAGGCGCCGGACCAGGTTGGCAGCCAGGTTGACGAGCATGGCCGTGAGATGCCTGCGGGCATTGTGATACCTGCGCACATGCGGAAGAAGAGCAAGCCCGCACCCCTGCAGGAAACGCCTGTGCAGGAGTTCTCGGCAAAGCAGGCTGCTACTGAAGTGGGTGCTGTTGTTGATGATATGGGGCGTGAGATACCTGGAGGTATTGTAATTCCTAGTCATATGAGACAGCAGAAGAAGCCGACCAAGAAGGCATCTGAGCCTGTTGTGATAACGCCGGCGGCGAGTGATTCCGCGCCGGGTGGCACTGTAACATCTGCCCTTGTCGCAGATGAGATGGCTGCTCCAGTGTGGCAGCCGCAATCTCTTTCATTTGGTGGTGTTCCTGAGGGCGAAAAGCAGTTGCGGGAGCTGGGCGAATACATTAGTTCTCTGACCGACAAGATTGAAGGAAACGGCAACAGGTTCGAGCATCTCAGGGCGAATGCGGAAACCGAAAAAGGGACTATTGATAGGGCCTATTATTCCCTGGATACCCAGATGCCGCAGAATAGCCTTGTCTCAATGCTTGCTGACGGCAAGCTGTTGGAAGAGAACACCATGGGCTACGAACAGCAGGCGAAGATCGCTTGTGATGATCTCCTGACCTACAACAAGAAGAAGAAACAGGAAGCTGTTATGCTGAAGGAGGTTGAGGCGGCGCGGCTCAAGGCTGAAAAAGAGAAGCGCAAGGCCGCAGAGCTTGCCAGGAAAGTGGCTGCTGAAAAGATCCAGGCTGAAGAAGCCAGGCAGGGCCTTATATCACTTGTTGCCGAGAACAAGTTTAAGGAAATAGCCGACAATCTTGCCGGACGAATTGGCGGGTACCAGACAGAGGAGGGCAAGCAGGCGCTCCAGAATATAATTGACCGCTACAAACAGATCAACGCTTTTAAAGAATGGCTCATGGGCAGAATGAATGCGAAGCCTGCCAAATGGGCATGGAAGGGGAAAGCAGACATTATGAGCGCTGATGCTGAGTTCATTAAGATCACCACTGGTAAGATCCCATGGGTCCGGATCGATGCGAAACAGATGATTGGATTCTTTGAGTATTATCTAGCTAACTCCCAGCGGATTCCGCACAAGGAGAAGGCAACCCAGTACTATGGCGTTGCAGCGTTCTGTTACGAGACCGGCGCTACTGACCAGGCCGCCAAGTATGCGAACAAGGCTATCGACATGTGGACTCATTTCCGCGGCGAAGCCGAACGCATGATGCCGGACCTGCCGATAGATTAGGCCGAAGGTCGGGAGTCACCTGCCCGGATCGATCATGAACTTGATCGAGCTGATCTTATCTTTTCCGAATTTCTTCTGCAAGGCGGTGAGCATATTCCTCTTACCGTAGCGGGTGAGTTCGCTCAGCCAGACTGAGCTGTCGACGAAGACGGTGAGCTGTGCGTCCTGTATGCGACCGGGCCGTGAGTGCTTGTTGCCCGGTTCTGGAACAAGGTCGGCCCATTCTGATTCGAGTGCCACAGTCCATTCCGGTTCCTGTTCCTCCAGCTTTCTGATGAGTGCCGGGATTAGTTCCTGTAGTGGGGCCGTCGGGTCCGCGGCCGGCGGTTCGTTGTCCTCAATGCGACACCGCTGTCGTTCCACCTGCCATCGTCCGCGACCGAATTTCTTGTTCTTGTCCATAGCAATGAATTATCAGAAGAGGCCCGCCCTCTTCAAATCCCAAATCCGAAATTCGCCCGGCACCGCCCCTATATCGGTCTGCGAGCCATGAAGGGCAAGTTGTTTTGTTCCTACCAGGCGCGGATGGAATGGTGGTGGGTGAAGGAGAGATACGCTTGAAATCGTACAGGGTAACAGGTTAAGGGAATGAATCAGAAAGCCAGAATCTAGCGCCTTTTGCCTGATGCGGAGCCTGTTTCCGGTAACGTTGCATTGCGAAGATAGCGGAAGTAGTCTGAGTCCGTTCCGAGAATAAGCGTGACCTTCCCGCCCAGAGAGTGAGCATAGCTCTCAAGAGAGCGGTAGAACGCGTAAAATTCAGGATCGGCACTGTAAGCTTGATTGTAGATCCGGGTGGCTTCTGCATCAGCTTCTCCCCGAATGATTTCTTCCTGCCGATGAGCGTTGGAGAGGATCTCCGCCAGTTCCTTTCTTGTTTGCCCGAGGATCTCGGCGCTCTGCCCCTGCCCCTCAGCGCGGAACCGTTCGGCAATGCGCTGACGTTCGGATGTCATCCGGTTAAACACCTGTTGCTGGACTGACGGGATATAGTTGATGCGTTTGATACGCACATCCTTCAGTTCGATCCCATAGTTGGGCATTTCTTTTCTTGCTTTGTCCAGAATGGCTCGCGTCAGTTCTTCCCGCCCGACTTTGACCTGCTTCTTAACAACCTGTTCGGTTTCATCGCTCGCCGGTACGATGAGGCGTTTCATGTCCTTGTTTTCAACTTTCCAGTCCTTGGACCGCACAATTTCCACCAATTCACTACCCGATATCTTGTCTCGCACGACTGAATCGATGATGTCGTCTAATCGCGACTGGGCACCCGTCTGATCTCGGACGCTCTTAAGAAAAAGTAACGGATCAGCTATGCGCCAGCGCGCCGTTGTATCGACCGATATGAATTCTCGGCCAAGGGTCGGAATCTGGTTCGGGTCACCGTCCCACACGAGCAAGCGTTTATCGAAACGGCGCACCTCTTGGATAAAGGGAATCTTGAAGTGCAAGCCAGGTGTGTCCACAGCCTCTCCCACAGGGGCGCCAAACTGCACGATGACCGCTTGTTCTGTTTCATCGAGCATATAAATCGACGCGAGCAGAACGATCACGGTCACGAGCGCTACCAGCCCGGTCGCAATGCTTGTGGTTGTTTTTGTAATCTTGTTCGTCATCTACTCCTCGCCTTCTTTACGGGTCCTACGGCATCCTCGCGCAGATTCAGGAGCGGAATCGGCATGATCTGTCCCTCTTCAACCACGTAGACCTTGTGGACTTGTGATATAACCT
>JAUXFM010000145.1 GCA_030622955.1 Lentisphaerales bacterium | reverse complement strand
TGGCAGGCCGACACATTTGATCCTTCTACGATAGATAAAGAGTTGGCGTGGGCAGAGAATCTCGGCTTTAACACGCTTCGTGTTTATCTGCATGACCTGCTGTGGGGCCAGGACTCAAAAGGCCTTTACAAACGAATGGACCGATTTCTGAGGATATGCGACAGTCATGGGATTCGAGTGCTGTTTGTTTTCTTTGATGACTGTCACCGTCCTGACCCAAAGATTGGAAAACAGCCGCCCTGTGTTAAGGCATACCATAACTCCGGTTGGGTAAAGTCACCTGCTACAGAATTACTCATTCGCTATCATGACGGTAAGGCCAGCGATGAGGAAAAGAAACGCCTAAAAGGATACGTTCAAGAGACAATGAGACGCTTCAAGGACGACACGCGTGTGCTGGCATGGGAATTGTATAATGAGCCTGGTCGTTCCGCGAACACCAAATCTGTTACACTTCTTAAAGATGCCTGGAAATGGGCACGCGAAGTGAATCCCTCCCAGCCAATCTGTTCCTCAGCAGAGGGCTCAAAAGGCAAGATCTACATTGATATTGCGCGTGCAAATTCCGATATCATTTCCTTTCACTGCTATAGTGACAGGAAGATTGAAGGTATCATCAAGATGTACAAGAAGGCCGGTCGCCCAGCCATGTGTACTGAGTACATGGCAAGACCCGGTAGCACGTTTAAGAAGTCGTTGTCCATTTTGAAGAAGCACCGTGTTGCGGCCTATAACTGGGGATTTGTCTCCGGCAAATCAGGCACTATCTGGAATCGGCATTCCAAAACAAACATGATGTGTACGAACTGCGGAAAAAGAAAGATCGCGTTGTTCAGCCGGGTGAGGCATTTCCCGAACCGAAAATTTGGTTTCATGATATCTATCGTGGTGACGGAACCCCCTATGCCACAGATGAGGTAGACTTCATCAGGAAGACAACCGGAGTAACTATTCATGCAGGCGACGCCAAATAGCGCGCCTGATGGATGACGGCCTTGACATCATGGATGTGATGTATAATCATGCTGTATACATTGGAGGTGCAGCATGGTGCGAACGCAGATATATCTGACAGAAGAAGAGCGAGCAGGCTTGGGTGCCCTTGTTGAGGCCACTGGCAAGAAGCAAGCACAGCTTATCCGAGAGGCGATTGATCGACTGCTCGACACGACCAGTGATCGTCGATGCGCTTCTGTCTTAAACAGCGCCATCGGCATGTGGCGGGACCGCAACGATCTGCCTGATTTCAATGCAGCACGACAATCGTGGGACAGGAGTTAATGTCATGCCAAGACCCGTCCTGATCGATACCGATGTGATGGTTGACTTCCTGCGGGGGCACCCGAAAGCCGTGGCATTGGTGAAGAAGCACTCATCTCGCATCATCTTGTCCAGCATCGTCACGGCGGAGCTTTATTCAGGAGTGAGAGGTAACGAAGAATTGGATACGCTGGACAATCTTGTCTCCTTGTTCCGGGTGATTCCGGTGTCACCATCCCTAGCCAAGGCCGGGGGCCTTCACAAGAGGGACTATGTCAAGGCCCATGGCGTCGGCCTGGCTGACGCCATCGTCGCAGCCACCTCCGAAGCAGAGAACGCCGAATTGAAAACACTCAACATCAAGCACTATCCGATGATCAGAGGCCTGAAACCAGCTTACAAAAAGACATAACAGGGCCAATCGGGTGGCCGGAGACTGACCCAGTAGGCCAGTCCCGGCTCCCACACCACCACGGCATGCGGCCTCCCCGCTTGAGGCGGGGTGGCATCACTACTGTGAAGCCCCGAGCTTTCGCCAATAAACACCTTAAGAAAAGATAACAAAGCCATGAAGGCGACAGCCTAAAGGCCGCGCCTCATGGCAGACGTTCGCAAAGAAAGGAAGAATATGAAGAAAGCTAAAGGAACCTTTTGGGTGCGTTTTTCAATACTACTCTTGGCCATCGTTTTTGGCATTCTAATCTATTGGTCTACAGGATTTTTACTAGATGACATTCGAGTCATCAAAATGCCTAACAGAAACGTATTTTTCAAAGAACGTATTGACGGATCACTGCAAAAGAAACTTACAACTCTGGAAGTTCGACTAGAAAACCTTGAGCACAAACATACCCTCATTAGTCAACAACGTGGATTTATCAAGGATTCTTCCGGCAGCCTAAAAGTTGTTGTTGATAATCTATTCAAATTGAAGAACAGAGATCAGCAGCTGATTTCTGAATCGCAGTTTGGACAGGTTCTTGCAACTCTGGACAAGATAATCAGAATTCAAGATGAATTCAAAGAAACCGCAGATCGCTATCTAAAGACAACCAACGAACGCTTTGAAGTTAAGAAACAGATCAGAGCACTCAAGACGCAGATTGAATCTCAAAGGCAGAACGTTCAGAAGCTATTCTCAGAGAATCTACATCGCCATCGAATAAGAACAACCTTTGTCAAGATGGCATTTCTTTTGCCTCTTGTTCTCTTGTGCACGATACTCTTTGTCAAAAATAGAAGTAGTATATATCGACTAATCTACTTTTCTGCGGCAATAGCCATCTACATAAAGACCGCACTAATCATTCACGACAACTTCCCAAGCCGCTACTTTAAATACATTCTGACGGGTGCCATGCTGGCACTTGTTGGATGGGGATTTGTCTGGTTGATTCGCAGGCTAGTGAAACCGAAGATTGAAACGTTACTCAAACAGTATCGACAGGCCTATGAGCGTTTCCTTTGCCCGGTATGCGAATATCCGATCAAAACCGGCCCAAGAAAATATCTTTATTGGACACGACGTACTGTGCACAAGACAGCACTGACCGCAACTCAGGACACTCAAGATGCTGACGAGCCATACAGTTGCCCCGCCTGCGGAACAACCTTGTTTGAGAAGTGTGAATCTTGCGGAAAGATTTGTCACAGTTTATTACCGAACTGTCTGCACTGTGGGAACAAAACAGCCATCACAGGAAAAGAGTATTAACATTTCGCAACCACAGCATTGAGGCCACAAACTGCTCCGCGCTTTGCGAGTCTCATTTTGAGCCTCATGCTAACGGTTGGGAGGGAGAAGATGAAGAAGATCATTGCTGGCTTTGTTCTGTTGGTCGTTTCCGGATGGGCAACAGCCGCAGGCGCCAACAGGGACATAGTCGTAACCGAAGATAATCAAAAAGAGCTGGGGCTCGCCTTCACATTGACCGCTGTGCAGAAGGATGAGCAGGTATGTGTGCAATTCTCCTTTCCACACGGCGGCAGGCTCAAAGGACTGATGCGGGCACACCTTGTCATTAGGGATGCCGGCAAGCTCTTGCTCGAAGTCCCGTTCGCGTCACCGAATAACGAACCCTCGACAAAGGCTCGGGGCGAACGAAAAACGGCGGGTGCCTTCATGATTTCTCGTGAGCTATTACCAAAGGCACGCCTTGTAGTCTTCTCTGGCGAAGTACGCCATGTAAAAGCAAAAGATAGTGACATGGAGTATCGCATTGATGGCAAAGACACCGCGTGGAAAAGGGTCGGCGTTGTCAAAGTAAGTGGTATGAGAGGACAAACGTACATAGTAGATCCAGGAAGCTATGTGGCGAAGGACTCCAAGCAACTGATTCGGGACCTGAAGAAGGCAGAATAACAGGCTGAGGGTCAGAATAATGTGTGCTTAGGAATCCGGATTACCCCCGCTAATGGTGTTGACCCGAAATGTGGGTTGCCCCACTTAATGGTGTTGGCCCAACAGTTGGTGGCGGCGCAGGGACTCGAACCCCGGACAAGTGGATTATGATTCCACTGCTCTAACCAACTGAGCTACGCCGCCAGAATTGAGCATGGAGAGACTAGGCCAGACACCCCGGATTGTCAATATCGAAGCCGAAACTGCTGGACTACCACGATCCCCGCTCCTAGACTCGAAATAAGGGGGCTGCAATATGAGGATCTGCGTGGGCAAGGCGTCGGTTGAACCTGCACGTCTCTTCTGTATCGGCCGCAATTACGTAGCGCATGCCGAAGAGCTGAACAACGAAATCCCAGAGCGCCCCGTTATCTTCTGCAAACCATCTTCCTGCCTCGTGCCAGAAGGTTCAGCCATCACGTTTCCGGCGCACGGCAAGGATCTTCATTATGAAGCGGAACTCGTCATCCTGATCGGCCGCGACGGCTGGGCAGTGACAGATGGTGAGGCACGTTCACTCGTCGCAGGAATCTCCTTGGGGCTGGATCTCACACTCCGTGATGTGCAGAAGCAAATGATAAACAAAGGATTGCCATGGGAACTCGCAAAGAGTTTTGAACAAAGCGCACCCATAGGCTCCTTTGTTCCGCTGGCCGATTTCATCGACTTGGTGGATCTCAACTTCACGTGCATCGTGAACGGTGAACTAAGGCAGGAAGGCAACACCGGACTCATGATCTTCCCCGTCACGACCTTGATAATCGAACTCAGCAAGATATGGAAACTCGTTCCGGGCGACATGATCTTTACCGGCACACCAGCAGGAGTCGGCCCGCTTTCTCGCGGAGACAAGATCGAGATCGCAAGCAAACTGATCGGTTCATTCTCGTGGAAAGTTGCGTGAGATCAAGACTCGATACTTGAAACCGGGAAATACTAGGTTCTGGTCTGCTTGTCCTACGTAATCCCGACGCCGCTGCGGTGGTTGAGGGCGAAGCAGGAAACTCTGACTACTTCTTCCTTTCCTTCTCCATTGCCTGGATACGCTTAGCGATATCGTTCAGGCGAAACTCGATCGAGTTCAGGATCCAGAACTGAAAATGCTCAACCTTTGCCTGCTTGTACATCATCCACACAATCTTCAGGGAGACCAGCAGAACACCAATCTCAAGAGAAAACAATGGCGGCAAGGGTATCTCAAAACCCAGCACATGGCGCAGTATGTCGAACAGGAATAGGAGGCTTATCGCGACCATGAAGATGATCGTGATGTATTTGTCTTTCTTGGCGGATATACGGCCACCGATCTGACCTACCAGATTCCGCACCTTCTCCTGTTCCTGTCGGAAATGCTCAATTTCTTCTCTCAAACACTCGGTATCAGGATCTGTCATCTTGACGGCCTGTTGCCCAAATATCACGACCCTGCGAGGAGGCTATTCTGAGATGATTGCAAGGCGACAGCAAAGAGACGATGCCAAAGC
>JAUXFM010000007.1 GCA_030622955.1 Lentisphaerales bacterium | reverse complement strand
GCTTTGGCATCGTCTCTTTGCTGTCGCCTTGCAATCATCTCAGAATAGCCTCCTCGCAGGGTCGTGATATTTGGGCAACAGGCCGTTGAGTTTGTGAAAACTGCTATGCATATCAATCCCTGCCGGATTCGTCGGAACGTCACTACCATTTGAAAGGGACGTTCGCAGTTAAGGCCCCCGCAACGATCTCTACCACTTGATGCAGGCTAGATTAAGAGATGTCGCCATGCATGGTATTCAGGCAAGATACGTCAAGTAGCACCACCATGTGAGATGGTTGGCCAGAAGAGCGTAGACGCTCGAGATGATGTCATCAATTGCAATGCCCAATCCCCCGCCAATGCGCTGCGAGCCGCGCGCGGGCGGCGGCTTCAGAATATCGAAGAACCTGTGTGTGAGAAATGCCAGCAACAGCAACCAGGGCGCCTCGACCCAGGGCAGCCAGATCAAGCACAGGGGATAGGTTAGATACTCATCTGCAACAACCCTGCCATCATCTTTCGTCTTAAAATGTTTCTCAGCTACATCGCAAATCGGGATTGCAAGTACAGCAAGGATCACGGCCGCAACAGCACGCCACAGGTTATCCATCCATGCCGTAGCAAAGAGAATCGGTATCCCCAGCAGCGTTCCGAAAGTGCCCGACGCTATGGGCGCATAGCCAAGCCCGAACCCGGTGGCAAACAGTAATATGATTTTCTTCTTCATGTAATGATCGCTCAAAAGCGCTGCGCTCCGCACAGCTCGTTAAATATCAATACATTCAACGACAGAACCGGTATTTCAGAATGCACCATAAGGCACGGACACCATCTTTCCAGGTAATCTTCTTGCCCTCGTCATAGCTGCGTCCGTAATAGGAGATCGGCACCTCGTAGATCCGCCATTCACCGCGCGCGATCTTGGCCGTGATTTCATTTTCTATACCGAACCGCTTCTCTGTCAACTTGATTGATTTGAGCACTTCCTTCTTGAACACCTTGTAACAGACTTCAACATCGGTAAGGTTCAGGTTTGTCATCATGTTCGAAAATGTGGTGATCAGGCGATTGCCCACTGAGTGCCAGTAATACACCACCCTGTGCGGGCCACCACCCAGGAAACGTGAGCCGTAGACAACGTCCGCATGCCCGTCGAGTATCGGCCCCAACAATCTCCCATACTCTTTCGGGTCATATTCCAGATCAGCATCCTGGATCAGCACGACATCGCCGGTCACAGCAGCGAACCCGCTCTGCAACGCCGCACCTTTGCCCTGATTCTTTTCATGGAAGACAAACTTCCAGTCAGAATGCTTCTCCTTGAGCTTCTCTATTTCCGATCTGGTCCCATCAGTAGAATAATCGTCGACCAGGATAATTTCCTTCTCGAGGCCGACATCCTCAGCAAGCACTTTCTCGAGGAGAGCGTGAATCGTGGATTTCTCGTTATAGACCGGTATTACAATAGACAGTTTCATAAGAGCTTCATTTATAACGTCAAAACTAACACACCTACAAGCATTCTCTATGTGAGGAAGGGGGACGGTATGTGGGACAGGAGGGGCAGAAAGGGATCAGGAAGAGCGCCCCCAGACTTCACAGCCGAGGGGGCGGCGCGCTCGGCGATCACGCCCTACCCAACGCTAATTCAATGCGTATGGGTGCTTCTTCTTCAGTGAACGCGCGGAAGATCATCCCTCCATGCCTGTCTGCAAAGGCAGATAATCCGCAATCCCAAATCTGCGGTCCGCCGCGTCGGCCTGCGGCCAAGCGGCCACTTGTCGCCCCGGTCGCCGACGTGGCAATCCGCGATGGATACGCTGGACACCAGAGCCTCGATTCCTGTACATTATCTCGCCATGTTCAAGGCCTCTTATAAGATAGCAACGGTCTGGGGAATCCCGATAAAGGTACACATCTCCCTCGTCCTCCTTCTGCTTTACCTGGCATTCCAATGGGGACCAATTCACGGACTATTGATCGCAATCGGGTTGCTCGTGAGCATAGCGCTCCATGAACTTGGCCATTCTCTGGTCGCCATGCGAAAGGGATGCCGTGTCAGGGAAATAACTCTGATGTTCCTCGGCGGTGCGGCACAAATGGAACGCATCCCCACAAAACCCTTGGATGAATTCCTTATGGCGATAGCAGGACCAGCCGTTAGTCTCGGGCTAGGACTGATGGGGCTCTTCGTGGGTCCCCACTTACCATTACCCTTAATCCTGGAGCCGCCCTACAGCTTTAACATCATCATGTTTCTTGGTGCCGTGAATCTATCCCTGACCGTCTTCAATCTTATGCCTGCCTTCCCCATGGACGGCGGACGTGTCGTCAGAGCGATGCTTACACCTAAACTCGGGCGGCTCCGTGCAACGCTTTTCGCCGCGAGGCTTGGCAAGGTCATTGCCGTACTCATGGCTCTATTCGGCCTGAAATTGCAACACCCTTGGTTGATCTTCATCGCAATATTCGTCTTCTTCTCTGCCGGTCGCGAATACAGAATGGTACAGATGCAAGAAGCCGCAAAACACCCGGGGCATAAAAGCTGGCCACCCTTTTTTGCGCAGGAACCCGAAGAACCGGTTGACAAGGTGATCATCGGCCCCCCACCATACGGCGGCAAGAAGAAATCCGAGGCCGACGTACACCAGGAACGGGACGATAACCCGTTCACAAACATCTTTGGCTCAGGTAACCGACGCGCTTAGCCCCAGGAGGCATTAAACAATGCAGCAGGAAGCGCTTACTCGATGGACTAGCGAAAACTCTTCCGAACTTTACGGTGTCCGCAACTGGGGCCGAAACTTCTTCGATGTCTCCAAAACTGGCGAAATGCTGGTCCGGCCCGGCGGTCGCAATTCGAAGATGACCGTCAGCCTCATGGATATCGTGGCCGAAATGGAGAAACGTGAAATCGGCATGCCAGCCCTTATCCGCTTCCCCGACATTCTGCAGACACGCATCCAACATGTTAACGAACGATTCCGAAAGGCTATCTCCGAGGCCGGCTATAAAGGCCAATACCGGGGCGTCTACCCCGTAAAGGTCAACCAGCAGTTCAAGGTCGTCGAAAGCATCATCAAGTTCGGTCGTGAATATAACCATGGGCTCGAGGTCGGCAGCAAAGCTGAGCTCATAGCAGCGGCCGCCTACATGGAAGACGAGCAAGCACTCCTCATCTGTAACGGATACAAGGACGAAGAATTCGTCGATCTTGCACTCCAAACCCAGAAGCTTGGCATGAAGGTCCTTATTGTCATCGAGATGCCGGCTGAACTCGAGTTGATCATTGAACGCGCCGAACTACTGAACGTCAGGCCAAATCTCGGCGTAAGGGCAAAACTCTCGAGCCGAGCCGGTGGTCGCTGGGATGCATCGGGAGGCGATCGCAGCAAGTTCGGCCTGGACTCGGCCCAGATAATCGAAATGGTCGACTATCTTCGCGAACGAAACAAGTTGGACTGCCTGCAGATGCTTCACTATCACCTTGGCAGTCAAATCCCCGACATACGCAAGGTAAGGAACGCTCTCTCAGAAGCAGCACGTTTCTATGCCGCGCTTGTCAAGGAGGGTGCAGCCATGGGCATTATCGATGTCGGTGGCGGCCTGGCAATCGATTACGATGGCTCACACACAAACTTCCCTAGCAGCCGCAACTACTCAACAAGGGAATACGCGGTCGATGTTGTGGAAGTCATCATGAACGTGTGCGACGAAAGCAAGATCCCTCACCCCATGATCGTCAGCGAATCGGGACGGGCCGTGGTTGCCCATCACTCGGTGCTCATTTTCAACATACTGGATGTAAGGAAGTTCGATCCACAAACCATCCCCAGCAAACTCGATGAGGATTCGCCCGAGATGCTCCACAACATCAAAGAAGTCTGTGACACGCTCAATCCTCGCAATACACAGGAAGCGTACCACGATGCCGTCTACTACCGTGACGAGATTCGCGCTGCATTCATGCAGGGCAATGTTTCACTGCGCGAACGCGCCATGGCAGAAACCATCTTCTGGCACATTATCCGGCGCATTGCCAAGCTCATAGAAGGACAAAAGTACATTCCTGACGAGATGGAGCGACTGGACCAGGCCATCGCCGATGTATACTACGGCAATTTCAGTGTCTTTCAGTCGATCAGCGATGCATGGGCTCTCGACCAGCTCTTCCCGATCACTCCCATCCATCGCCTCAACGAACGCCCCACAAGGCAGGCTGTCCTTGCAGACATCACCTGTGATTCGGATGGCAAAGTCGATAGGTTCATTGATCTTCATGATGTGAGTCACACGGTACCGCTTCATGAGCTCAATGACAGCGACTACTACGTTGGCATCTTCCTGGTCGGTGCATACCAGGAAACCCTGGGCGATATGCACAATCTTCTGGGAGATATCAATGTCATGCTCGTCCATGCTGACCAGGAAACCGAGACGGTCAAGTACGTTGAGGAAATCGCGGGCGATACCGTGGCAAAAGTCCTCTCCTATGTGGAATATGATGCGGATGAGGTAATGAAACAAATCGAAGCATCAACCAATCGGGCCCTCTCAGCCGGCTCTATCTCCGAAAAGGAAAAACAGGAAATCCTCGATGCCTACCAGTACGGCATGGAGGGCTACACCTACTTTGAAAAATGAAACTCGAAGCACTAAGCACGAATTCCGAAACAAACGCGAAACTCTAATTCTCCAAACCGCACAGTTGATACAGACAAGAATAGATTAGAAACATTTGAGCATTGTGATTTCGGATTTACCTATGAAGCATCAACCGTTCTTTCTGGACATCGATCCCGCAACAGCGGCCGACCCCACTGTGCCCTACGCCGTCCTGCCAATCCCCTATGAACGTTCTGTGACCTTTGGGACCGGAACGGCAAAAGGGCCTGAATCAATTCTTATTGCAAGCCATGAGATTGAGGATTTCGACGAGGAATACCGTGAGCCAATGGATCTTGCGGTCCAGACGTTGCCCACAATGGATCTTGAGGGAGCGTCTGATGAAGAAGCAATTGCGGAAATTCAGAAAGCTGCCCAAGCTCCAGCTTCAGACGGTCGTTTCCTTCTGGGGCTGGGTGGCGAACATACTGTTACGCTCCCACTGGTCAGAGCCGCTCATGCCATTCACTCAGATGTATCCATTCTCCAGATCGATGCACATTCAGACTTACGTGACCAGTACCTGGGCAACAAACTCTCACACGCCTGCGTCATGCGGCGCTTACGTGAACTGGACTACCCAACTGTACATGCCAGCATACGAAGCATGTCTTCAGAGGAATACGATTACGTTCAATCTGAATCGGTGCCCGTCTTCTGGGGCGCAGACATGATCAATAATCAGGAGATCGACAGCCAGATCGTCAGCAGCCTGTCCATGAACGTTTACATCACGATCGATATTGACGCCCTTGATTCTTCAATCGCGCCTGGAACGGGAACGCCGGAACCTGGTGGCCTGGGCTGGCACCGATTACTCTCCCTGCTCCGCAAGGTCTTCGAATCACACAATGTCATTGGCGCAGATATCGTCGAAGTGGCGCCAATCCCAGGATCACAGGTCACCCAATTCACCGCCGCTCGGCTCGGCGCAAAGATGCTGATGTACCATAAGAAAGGCTGCAAGCCATAGGTCGTCAGAACCGGTTTCAGGTATCAAGCTTGTCACGGCGGCGGCGTGGCTTCGGCGTTCAGGCAAGAAGAGCATCGACATACTGCTGGATCACTCGCCGCCAATGGTTCCACGCTGGGTAGGGACGGATCGCCGAGCCGTCCGCAAAGAAGACAGACTAGCGTCGTTCCCAATACCGCGCAATCAGAGCGTTCGTCGAGCTGTCGTGACCGGGAATCGTGGTCTCATTCTTCAACTCCGGCAGAATCGCACCGGCCAGCACCTTGCCCAACTGCACACCCCACTGATCAAAAGAGTAAACATCCCATATCACGCCCTGAACAAAAACCTTGTGCTCGTAGAGGGCTATCAGGGCTCCAAGTACCTGTGGGGTCAGCTCATCAGCAAGTATGGTATTCGTAGGCTTGTTTCCTTCGAACACTTTAAAGGGGACAATATCCTCTGCAGCGCCCTCGGCCTCCACCTGTTCTACGGTTTTACCAAAGGCCAACGCCTCAGTCTGCGCAAAGAAATTGGCCATGAGCTTGTCGTGATGATCGCCAATAGCATTGTGCGACTTGCAGAACCCAATGAAATCTGCAGGAATGAGTTTTGTGCCCTGGTGAATCAACTGGAAGAATGCATGCTGCCCATTAGTGCCGGGCTCACCCCATATCACCTGGCCTGTCTGCCACTTAACAGCGTCGCCCTCTTTATCGACACTCTTGCCGTTACTCTCCATGTCGAGCTGTTGCAGGTAAGCCGCAAACCGATGCATGTACTGATCATAAGGAAGAATCGCACAGGTTTCCGCGCCGAAAAAGTTGTTGTACCAGATCCCCAGCAATCCGAGCAGAACGGGCATGTTCTTCTCGAACGGGGCCTCTACAAAATGCCGATCCATGGCATGAAACCCTTCGAGCAACGCCCCGTGGTTTCGAGAACCAATGGCGATCATCAATGGTAGGCCAATCGCCGAACAAAGCGAATATCGCCCTCCTACCCAATCCCAGAATTCGAACATGTTGTCTATAGAAATCCCGAACTCGGCCACTCCCTCTGCATTCGTTGAAACGGCAACAAAATGCTTCGCGATCGCAGCTTCGTCACTAAGTGCGGCCAGACACCATTCCCTGGCGCTCCGCGCATTGGTCATCGTTTCCTGCGTGGTGAAGGTCTTTGAGGCAACAATGAAAAGCGTCTCGGCAGGATCCAGATCACGAATCTGCTCGACAAGATGCGTCGCATCCACATTGGAGACAAAGCGAACCGTGAGCTCCCTGTCACTGCAATGCTTGAGCGCCTCATAAGCCATCACCGGCCCGAGATCCGATCCGCCGATGCCGATGTTTACAATATTCCTGATCCTTTTCCCGGTATGGCCAAGCCACTTGCCGGACCTGACCTTGTCGGCAAACGCTGCCATCTTCCGATTGACGGCATTGACACCCGGCATGACGTCCTCTCCATCGACCAAGATAGGCCTGTTTGAACAGTTGCGGAGCGCAACATGCAGCACGGATCGCCCCTCTGTGCGATTGATTGGCTCGCCTGTGAACATCTTCTGGATCTCACCCGCAAGTCCTGACGCAGCCGCAAGCTCAAGAAGTTTCCCGATAGTTTCGTCTGTGATAAGATTCTTGGAGTAATCGAGGAGCAGTCCTGCAGCTTCCAGCGACAAACGTTCGCCCCGGCCCTGGTCACCAGCAAACATCTCGCGCAGATGACAATCCCTCATGTCGGCGCAATGTAATTCCAGGCTCTGCCACTCTTTCATCTCGGACAGCTTCATCGATGACTCCTCATTTACCGGTACAATCACTTGCTCATTGCGGCCACGTTCTCAAGTAGAAGCCTGAGCTTCTCAGACTTCTCGGTCAGCTCTACTTTGAGAATGCGCTGCCTTTCAACAACCGCTTCAGGTGCCCTGTTAACGAAGTTCTCGTTCTCGAGCTTCCTGCATACGCCCAGAAGATCCCCATCCACCTTGTCAAGCTGCGTGGAAAGACGTTTCGCTTCCTCTTCCGGATCGATAGCCCCTTCGAGCGGCATATAGACAACGCCCAACTTGCTCACCATACTCGGAACAGCCTGCTCCGGAACATAGGCAACATCTATCTTTACAGAACCTGCACGGAGCAGAGTCTGTATCTGAGCTTTGTCGGCATCGAACAGGCCCTGTGCTTTCTCAGACACGGGCTTGATTATGTAGTCAGTTTTCGCCGTAGGCAGAACGCCATAGTCCGCCTTGATAGTACGGCCGGCACGGATCAACACATGCTTATCGTCAACATACTCTACGATGTCAGGGGTTATACCCCACTTCTTCTCGAGCTCAAGCAGCCCCAGCGCTTCCGGCCAGCTGGCATGCATGATTGTTTCATCCTCTGCACCAAATCCCATGACATGCCACAACTCTTCAGTAATGAACGGCATGAACGGATGCAACAGTCTGAGGCTATTCGAGAGAACATGATTCATAATGGCAAGAACATGCTCCTTCCTGGCATCATCCTCACCATAGAAAGCTTCCTTGGAGTATTCCACGTACCAATCACAGTACTGGTGCCATACGAATTCGTAGAGAACATGTGCAGCATCGTTGAAGCGGTACTTCTGCAGGTTATCGGTGCAATCCGTAACCGCCTGGTCCAACTTCGCCAGGATATGCATATCATCACTGGTCAAAAGATCCTTGTTGAACTCGCAGGATCTTCCCACCGTCTTCTGTCCTCTGTCATCCGTTATCCGGTCCTCATGCATCTTCATGAAGCGAGAGGCGTTCCAGAGTTTCGTGCCAAAATTACGACCAATCTCGAACTTGTCATCCGACAGGTAGACATCCTGGCCTGTCGCCGTAATCATAATCAGGCTGTACCGCAGAGCGTCGGCACTAAAGTTCTCGATAATGTCCAATGGATTAATGGCATTACCAAGGCTCTTGCTCATCTTGCGTCCCTGATCGTCACGGACAGTCCCATGAATATAGACCGTACTGAACGGAATCTCACCCATGAACTCCAGCCCGGACATCACCATCCTGGCAATCCAGAAGAAGATAATCTCCGAAGCAGTGACTATGTCATGCGTCGGATAGTAGAATTTCAAATTCTCATTCTCATCCGGCCAGCCAAAGGTACTGAACGGCCACAACCACGATGAGAACCATGTATCAAGGACATCCTCGTCCTGCCGAATATCATCTGCACCGCATTCTGGACATTTCTCTGCGACACCTTTCTGTGCCCACATGTGGTCGCAGGAGTCACAATAGAAGACTGGTATCCTGTGGCCCCACCAGATCTGACGCGAGATGCACCAGTCCCTTATGTTCTCCATCCATTCGGAATAGACTTTTGTCCATCGGTCCGGCACGAACTTGATCTTGCCCTGCTTCACGACTTTCAGCGCCGGCTCGGCAAGCGGCTTCATCTTAACAAACCACTGCCGTGAAAGACGCGGCTCAACCATTGTACTACACCTGTAGCAATGGCCAACCGCATGCTGATGGTCCAAAACCTTCTCCACCTGGCCGGCCTCAATCAGGTCGGCGACCAATTTCTTTCTGCATTCGAAACGGTCCAAACCCTTGTAGGACCCTGCCGCATCGTTCATGATGCTGCCTTCATCCATGATATTGATCGGGTCAAGCTTGTGTCTGAGTCCCATCTCGAAGTCGTTCGGATCATGTGCAGGAGTAACCTTGACCATGCCGGTTCCGAACTCGGGGTCAACAAACTCATCAGATATTACCGGGATCTCGCGGCCAAGCGCCGGAAGTATCAATGTCTTATCGAGTAGGTCACTGTACCGGGGATCATTCGGGTTGACCGCAACAGCAACATCGCCAAGCAGTGTCTCTGGACGCGTGGTCGCAACCGTTATGAAGTCATCCGGGCCACCATCCTTAATGGCGTACCGTATGTAATAAAGCTTCCCGTTGACGTCTTCGTGCTCACTTTCTTCATCTGACAGAGCCGTCTGACAACGCGGACACCAGTTAATGATGTAGTTCGCGCGATAGATCAGCCCCTTCTCAAAGAGTCTCACAAACACCTCGGCGACCGCATCACTCAAGCCTTCGTCCATCGTGAATCGTTCACGATCCCAGTCACACGCGCAACCAAGCTTCTTGAGTTGATTAATTATGGTGCCACCATATTCCTCGCGCCATTTCCAGACACGCTCAAGAAATGCCGCGCGGCCAAGATCCTCACGCGTCTTACCTTGCTCCAGCAAAGAACGCTCTACAACGTTCTGCGTGGCTATGCCTGCATGATCGGTACCAGGCACCCAGACAACGTTGCGGCCCTGCATCTGCTGCCACCGAATGAGAATATCCTGAATGGTGTTGTTCAGTGCATGCCCCATATGGAGCACACCCGTGACGTTGGGCGGCGGTATGACAATGCAATAGGGCTCGCCGCCACGGGTTCGATCTCCGTGGAACACCTTATTGTCAAGGCACCACTTGTACCACTTCTCTTCTATTGTTTTGGGATCGTAATTCTTTTCCATAATCAAGTTCCAGATTCAAGACCACTCAGGTTCCAGGTGCCTGCATCCCGGACTTGTTTCGGGGTCTCCGCCCTCAGTTTTCCTACTGCTCCTCTTCCCTGAACAGCTTGTATTCGACACTGTCCACCAATGCTTCCCAGGACGCTTCGATGATGTTCTCAGACACACCCACCGTACCCCATGTCTCTTCGCCATCACTGGATTCGATAATGACGCGCGTCGTCGCGGCAGTGGCTTCCTCAGGGTCAAGAATGCGGACACGAAAATCGGTGAGCAATACCTTCGCTATTCCGGGATAGAAGCGTACCAGCGCTTTACGCAACGCCGAGTCCAAAGCATTTATGGGACCGTCTCCCTCGGCAACCGTTTGCTCAACATCATCTTTGACCCGCACCTTTATCGTGGCTTCGGAGACACATGGCTCATCCTTGCCTCGCTTCTCGACAATTACGCGAAACCCTTCAAGCTCAAAAAATGGCCTGTGCTCCTTCAAGACCTTCTGTATAAGGATCTTGAACGACGCATCTGCCGCTTCAAAGGCATATCCCTGGCTCTCAAGCTCTTTGAGCGCACGAAGGATCTCACCAACCTCTTCGGGTGACTTCTTTACGCCCTCACCAAGCTCTATTGCCTTCAACAGTACATTGCTCTTGCCAGAATTTTCCGAAACAAGGACACGACGCTCGTTACCGACGCAGTCCGGCTCAACATGCTCATATGTCCTGGGATTCTTCTGCACCGCATCAACATGCATCCCGCCCTTGTGCCCGAATGCACTCCGGCCGACGTAAGGCGATTTCCGGTCATGGCGTACGTTGACAAGATCAGAAGCGAACAATGAAAGGTGCCTCAATTCACGCAACTGCTCCTGGCCAACAGTTGAATACCCCATCTTCAGTTCCAGCGCCGGCAATATCGAACAAATATTCGCATTCCCACATCTCTCGCCAAATCCATTGATGGTCCCCTGGACCTGCTGAACCCCGGCACGGACAGCTGCCAGGCTGTTTGCCACCGCCAATTCCGCATCATTGTGCGCGTGGATTCCCAGCAGCAACGGCATCTCGCCGAGAACAGTCGTTGTGATGTCGAACACTTCATCCGGCAAGGTGCCACCATTCGTATCGCACAATACAACCGCATCAGCGCCAGCGGCCGCAGCAGCATTCAGGACCTGCATGGCAAATACAGGGCTATCCTTGTATCCGTCGAAAAAATGCTCCGCATCAAAGAACACCTCTTTTCCCTGCTCCTTGAGAAAACGCACAGTATCAGAGATCATTGCCAGATTTTCTTCTTCCGACGCCCTCAACACGTCATCTACATGCAACTTCCACGCCTTCCCGACAAGCGTCACTACAGCTGTACCTGCGTCGAGCATGGCCGTTACCCCGGGATCTTCCGAAACTGAAGAACTCGCACGCCTGGTCATACCGAAAGCTGAAACCTTCGCATGCTTCAACTCGACCCCGGCAATCTCCCTGAAGAAAGCCATATCCTTGGGGTTCGAGCCCGGATAGCCGCCCTCAATATAGTCGATCCCGAACGCGTCAAGGCGCTCTGCGAACCTGATCTTTCCGTTTCCGGAAAAAGAGATCCCCTCGCCCTGTGCGCCGTCGCGCAGGGTTGAATCATAAATAGATATCTTCTTTCTGTTCATAAGCGACGTAATGATACCAAAGCATCGATCTAAGGCAAATGGATATGGCACGCGGATTTGGGATTTCAGGCTTCCATCCTTCGCACCCGGGACCTTGCACGCTCGGGGGGCCATGGAGGGCAAGCGGCCATCAGGGGATATGGGAAGTTCCGGTTATTCCCCGAAAAAGGCGTTGTATAGCGAAACAACGGCCTTCTCGCTGTCTTCTGCCTTCACGCCAAGCATCATATTAACCTCTGAAGAACTCAGGTTGATCATGTCAATGTTGACACCTACATCCGAAAGAGCTTTGGTCACAGTGGCCGCATTCCCAACCGCATACCGCATACCTTCACCCACGACCATGATCATTGCCATGCCATGTTCAACGAATACGCTATCAACATTCAGCTCATTGTTGATTCTGGCCAAGACCTGTTCCTCAGTCGATTTGGGGAAATCCCTTTCCCTCAAAATAACAGACATGTTGTCTATGCCGGAAGGAGCATGCTCATATGACAGGCCCTCTTCTTCAATGATTTGCAGAAGCTTTCTACCGAACCCGAGCTCTCTGTTCATGAGATACTTACTGACAAAGATCGTGCAAAACCCAACGTCATATGCAATACCCACGACCTCGCCCAGTCCATATTCACGCTCCCGGACGATCATTGTGCCAGGCGCTTCAGGTTGGTTCGTATTCTTAATACAGATCGGAATGCCAGCCCGGATAACCGGGAGAATCGCCTCATCGTGAAGCACACCAAAGCCCGCATAGGAAAGCTCGCGCATTTCCCTGTATGTCAGCTTGGAGATCGGCTTCACATTAGTAACGAGAGAGGGGTTTACAGCGCAAACTGAATCTACGTCTGTGAAGTTCTCGTAGACGTCGGCTTCAACTGCTGCTGCAAGTATGGAGCCGGTAATATCTGAACCGCCTCGTGGAAATGTCACAACCTGGCCCGCCTTGGTATAGCCAAAAAAGCCCGGAAAAACCGTCACGCCAGCCGCGTCTTTCAATTTCCGCAGGCTGGCATAGGATTCCGGAAGGATCTGCGCATTCCCATACTCATCGCTCAGCAGAAGCCCAACATCCTTAGGGTTCACGTAATTGGCTTCAACTCCGCGCTTCCTCAATGCGGCCGCAACCAGCTTGGCGTTGTTGTCCTCGCCGGAAGCCTTCATGAGATCCATGAAGACGTGCTTGCTTGGCTCTTCCGAAGCCATCCGCTGCCTGAGATCCCGCTCTATCTCAGCGACAACGTACTCAGGCAGATCGAGATCTTTCTGGATCTCCGCATATCTGGCCACCACAGAAGCAAGAGCTTCTTCATAGGGTTTGCCTGCCTGCCTGCAATTGGCGCAGGCTATCAACAGGTCGGTAACCTTAGTATCGCCGCCATGTCGCTTTCCAGGCGCCGACACAACAACGACACGGCGGTCAACATCCGCCATGACAATCTCACATACCTTCTTGACCTGCTCGGCATTAGCCAGCGAGGAACCACCAAATTTCACAACTTTCACTTGTCTCTTCCTCTGCTACTGTCACTCAAGCACTTTACGAGTCGTACATCGACATACTTATCGAATCCAACAACAAGTAACCGCTGTCCGAAAAAACAGACAGCCACTACCCTTTGATCCTGAACCTTATCGAAGGCGCATTGACCACGTCCAAACAGTCAATTTCGGCCTGGCATTTCTGCACAATGCCGTCTTTTGCCGAACCAGTAGTAATCACTACGCAAGGCTTGCCATCAGCGCCCGCTGCTTTTGTCACGCAAGAGTCAACGGAGATCCCCATCCCGGCAAGCAAGTCCCTGGCCGCTGCTGCTCCCGCTTCTGGATCTTTAACAGACAGCCTGAGATAATTTGCGGTCTCGACATCCTCTATCTTCCTCACCGCGCGGTCGTTGCCCCGCCATTCTATGGGAAACTCCCGCCATGAACCCGATGCCACCTGGCCAGCAACATCAACGAGATCACTCAAAATCGTGCTGGCCGCAGGGAACCTTCCTGCTCCGCGTCCATAGCACATTACTTCACCTGCCAGGTCGCCATCGACCACCATCGCGTTAAAAACATCGTTCACTGAAGCAAGGATATGGCTTAGCGGCACAAGAGTCGGATGCACGCGCACTTCAATGTCATCGCCCGCCTCCTTGATCGTAGCCAACAATTTGATCCGATACCCTAATTCCATCGCATATTCAATATCTTCCGATGCGATGCCACGGAGCCCCTCAACGTAGACATCCTCAAGAGGCACGCAAAAACCATAGGCGAGCGTTGCCAGGATGGTTGCTTTGTGCGCCGTGTCAAATCCATCAACATCAAGACTCGGGTCAGCTTCCGCATAGCCCTTCTCCTGGGCATCATTGAGGACCTGATCAAATGGCAGCTTATGCTCCTCGATTTGCGCCAGGATATAGTTGCAGGTTCCGTTGAGAATCCCATAAACACTGCTCATCCTGTTGGAAGAGAGCCCCTCGCGCATTGACCTGATAATCGGGATGGCACTACCCACACTCGCGCCGAAATAGATCTTGGTATTATTCTTTCGCGCAAGCTCGAAGATCTCTTTGCCATGCTTGGCGATCAAGGCCTTGTTGGCCGTTACCACGGGTTTGCCCAGTTTCAGAGCTTCACAGGTAAATTCCCGGGCAAATGTCGTGCCACCCACAAGTTCAATGACAATCTGCACTTCCGGATCGTTGATCACCGAATAAGCGTCCTGCGTCAGGAGTCCACTGTCGATTTCGACACCCCTGTCGCTTTCGATGTCGACGTCCGCTACCTTCCTGAGTACAAGCCTGACGCCAGCACGCTTCTCCATCAGGTCAGCATCACGCCGCAATCCCTCGACCACGCCCGCGCCAACTATCCCGAATCCGAGTAATCCTAGCCCGATTTCCTTCACTATCCCATCCCCCCCCTTGACGGCCTGCAACTCTACAATAAACACCTTATCTTACAAGCAGAATCCTTTTTGCCTTGCCCAGCAACCCTCATCTGCATATTGTGATCGCTTATGCCATCCGGAATGGGCACGATCCATTAATGCAAATTGCTAATTCTTCAAATGTGTGAGGGGGTATCTCGTGGACTACGGACTGACTGAAGAACAGGTAATGATCCAAGACATGTGCAGGCAGATTTCTGAAGAGAAAATCAAACCTGTACGCGAACAGTTCGACGAATCGGGCGAATTCCCACGCGAAATCTTCGATCTTTTCGCCCAGTCGGATCTTTGCGGCCTCTATATCGAGGAGAAATATGGCGGCATGGGCGGCGGAGTAATGGAACTCGTCGTTGCTGTCGAGGAACTCTCAAAGGTTTGTTCCGGCATCGCACTCTCGGTCGCAGCAACCGCGCTGGGTACCTTCCCTATCATCATTCACGGTTCAGACGAACAGAAAAAGAAATTCCTGCCCCCTATTGCTTCCGGGCAATCTCTCGCGGCATTTGGCCTGACGGAGGCCAATGCAGGTAGTGATGCCGCCGGGATCCAGACAACTGCGATCAAGGATGGTGACGAATACGTACTGAACGGCACAAAGCAGTGGATCACCAACGGTGGTGAAGCCGACATATATACCATCATTGCCATGACCAACAAAGCGAAAGGCCCCAGGGGAGCCAGCGCATTCATAGTAGAAAAGGGCACGCCCGGTTTTGATTTTGGAAAGAAAGAAAACAAAATGGGCATCAGGGCATCGGTTACCCGGGAACTCATCTTCCAGGACTGTAGAATTCCAAAGGAGAATCTGCTCGGAAAAGAAGGTCTGGGATTCATCATCGCAATGAAGACGCTCGACCAGTCTCGCCCCGGCGTCGCTGCACAGGCCCTTGGCATTGCAGCCGGTGCGCTTGACGAAGCCGTAAAGTACAGCAGGGAACGTCGTCAGTTTGGTAAATCAATCAGTTCATTCCAGGGCGTACAATTCATGCTTGCCGACATGGCAACACAGGTGGAAGCAGCCAGGGCACTGATCTACCAGGTAGCCCGATGGGTCGATGGCGGCGCAAAGAACGTGAGCAAGATGTCGGCAATGTGCAAACTCTATGCCTCTGACGTTGCGATGAAGGTGACCGTTGACGCCGTGCAGATTTTCGGTGGATACGGTTACATGAAGGAATACCCCGTCGAAAAGATGATGCGCGATGCCAAGATCACGCAGATCTACGAGGGCACCAACCAGATACAACGTGAAGTCATTGCCCTCAACCTGATAAAGGAAGCAGCAGCCAAGAAGGCCTGATTCCCGGCACAATACGTCGCCAGACAGGACCAGACATCAGCTTGAGCCTCTTACCGCTCTTTCGCCTTGCAAAAGTGCGAACCTGGGGATAGATTGATCATGTAATGAAGCGGGCGCTTCATTTTCGCCATACTGAGAACACTAGGCCAGGCAGGGACGAATCCGGGTGGCAAGAATACTCATAGTTGATAATGAAGCAAATATCCTTAGCGTTCTGAGCACTCTGCTCAAGGCCGAGGGGTATGACGCCATCCCTGTCCGAGAAGCGGCCAAGGCACAGGAAATGATCAGTACAGAGGAATTCGACCTCCTCATTTCTGATATCCGCATGACCCCTATCAACGGAATGGAACTCCTCAAGACCACGCGCAAAGCTGCGCCATCAATGTCAGTGATCATGCTGACCGCTTACGGTTCGGTAGAAACCGCTATAGAAGCAATGAAGCTCGGCGCGTTCGACTACGTAACAAAGCCCTTCAAGGTTGATGAGCTGCTCATCACAGTGCAACGTGCCCTGGAATACCGCCGCGCTCTAACCGAAAACCTGAACCTGAAGAACCAGCTTGAGACAAGATACCGATTCGAGAACATCGTTGCCGAAAGCCAGGCAATGCACGATGTTTGTGCCATGATAGAACGAGTCGCACCCACCGACACAACCGTCCTGATATATGGTGAAAGCGGCACCGGAAAGGAACTCGTTGCGAAGGCCATCCATGCTCACAGCAAGAGAAAGGAAAAAAAATTCCTCGGCGTGAACTGCGCCGCACTGCCAGAACCACTTCTTGAATCAGAAATGTTCGGCCACGTTAAAGGCGCCTTCACAGGGGCATCGGCCAATAAGAAAGGCCTCTTCGAAGCCGCAGATGGCGGCACAATCCTGCTGGATGAAATTGGTTCGATGTCACTCAGCATCCAGGGCAAGCTACTCAGGATCCTTCAATCCAAGGAGATCCGCAAAGTCGGCAGCAACGAGAACATACCCATTGATGCCCGCATCCTTGCCGCCACGAATAGAAGACTCGAAGAGATGATCGAGCAGGGAACTTTCCGGGAGGATCTCTACTATCGCCTCAGTGTAATACCAATAGAAATCAAACCACTTCGCGACCGGCCTGATGATCTTCTCCCGCTTGTCTATCATGTGATCCAGCAAGAGATGGGCGATGCCGCCGAGGGAGTCCAGCTGACAACTGAAGCACGCAAGATCATCGAGCGATATACATGGCCCGGCAACGTTCGCGAGCTGGAAAACGCGCTCAAGCATGCTATAACCTTTGCACGGGACAGGACGATCACCCTCGATGTGCTGCCCCCGCGGATAATCAAAGCGGTGGAATTGGGCGACATAGGCTTCGAGGACGGCTCCGATCTTCACAAGTGCAAGTCTCTCAAGACCTTCCTGCGCACCAGGGAAGAGGACTATATCAAGCAGGTACTCGAGAGCTTTGGGGGCAACAAGGAGAAAGCAGCGAGAGCCCTGAAAATCAGCCTGGCTACCCTCTATCGAAAACTTCCATCAGCCGCACCCGACATCGAACCCCCGGATTCGACCAAAGAATAGGCTCCCCGCCTGCGCTTCCCATCACGTTGAAGGCAAAGGCGGCTCGGATGCACTTGGCCATATCAGCTCAATGATGACATTCAATGGCTTCGTGATGATCCCACCAACGGCACCTGGCAGGATGCCAAACTTGCTCAATGCCATCAGGCTGACATAAACCGCAGCAACGAAGATTGCGATACTCCGCCAAGGCATCTTCACGCCACGCGAGCGCTTGCGTAGCTTTCTGTCTGAATATGCGGTCGTCAGCGCCGGATGCTCCCAGCCTTCTGGTAATTCAGAAGACACTTCGCCATCTCTGTATGCTTCCAGCACTTCAACCGTGCCGGCCAGCACGGGCTTACTCGCTATATGTCCCGCCATCACGCGAACTGCCTCCATGACCTCCGGCTCCGCATTCATAGGACATCCAGACATACATGCTATCCCTGGATTCAACATGCTTATGTCGTTGTGACCATCACCAATAGTCATGATGGCTTCCGATCCCACTTCCAGGTGGCGAGCGACTTCGCCAATTGCTATGCCCTTGGTAAATGGCACAGACCTCACTTCGACTTCGAGCAGCTGCTCGAAGACGTTCAGATTCCGATGACGACTAATCTCCTTTCGCATGAATTCGGCCACCTCAACACAGGTTGCACCATCCTGGCATCGTACGCGCATGCTCTCAGACCCAACGCTGACGGATCTAACCTTGTGGAACCGAGGCCGCACTTTCTGGCCAAGCTCGGTCAGCGCTTTCTTGACCACCCGCCTGCTCCGCCACGCAGCAAAACGGATACGTATATTCCACAACCAGTGAGCCATATAGCCAAATCCTGTTGCACTGTAAATATGCGCATGCTCTACAATGATGAAGTCAGGCCTTATGTCCAGAGCCTTGAAGGGAGAGAAGACTTTCCGGAAGCTCTTCATACTGCGCCCGGTACAGACAACCCAAACAGCATTATGGCGACGCCTGAAGTCGTTGATTAACTCACCAAAATGACCGTAAAGACTGTATTCACTCACGGGCCCAAGAATGGTCCCATCAAGATCACAAACTATTAAACGCACCTCGCGCATGGATGAAATCCTATATTCAGGTTGTCGGGATTGCTAGCCCTTTGTTTCGGAGTTCGACATTTGGATCTTGAATTTGTGGCCGCCCAGCAATTTAGAAGGCATTTTTATCAATGTTGCGAGATTTCTATAGACAACGGTGATATAAAGAAAGAAAAGCAGCCAAATGCAGCGCACGAATAAACCAACTCACAAATGCTATACCTGCCCGCTTAACCTGGGCAAGTATTGCTGGGCGTTCGAGTTCCCGCGCGAGCAATGGCAAGGCAAACGGTGCTGTACCGGGTTAAGCTCTGCCAGGCTTCACGGTGAATTCGAATACTGGCAGAAAAGTGCGCACGTGAAAACTCCGCACGAGCTGAGACAGACCACGTTCCCAAAAGGACGAAATCTGCAGGGCACACGGACTAGGTTGAGGTGGATCTGATCATGCCTGCCGAATGGATACAGAACGAAGAGATTGAAAAAGCCCTGATCATGCACGTCTCTATCGGGCACGAGGATCGCCGACAGACAAAGGATTCCATTGCAGAGCTCGAACGGCTCGCAAATACAGCGGGAGCCACAATTGTTGGCTCAATAACCCAGCACAGGGACCGCCCCACTCCAAACTTCTTCATCGGATCTGGCAAGCTCGAAGAAATACAACTGGCCTGTCGACGGGCCAATGCCAACCTCGTTATCTCCAACAACGAATTATCTTCTGTACAGGTCAACAATCTCGACATTGCCCTCAACATCAAGGTCATCGACCGTACAGAACTCATACTTCAGATCTTTGCCAGGCGCGCGCAATCATCAGAAGCGCAGGTGCAGGTCGAGCTCGCACAGCTCGAATACCTGGTCTCGCGAATACCTGTTTCTGCAAAACAGCAGCGGTTCAAGGGCGGCATAGGAATGAAAGGACCCGGCGAGAGTCCGTTCCAGCTTCGCAATGAGCCAATGCGCAAACGTATCAAGGACCTTAAACGCAAGCTCGCAAAAATCCAGCAGCGACGGCACAGAACCCGTGGCCGCCGTCCCTGGCCATCGGTCGCCCTCGTCGGTTACACGAACGCAGGAAAGTCAACATTGCTCAATGCCTTCACCGAGGCCAAGGCCTACGTTGATGATCGACTCTTTGCAACTCTTGACACAAAAACCAGGCTCGTCCACCTGTCCGAAGGCAACAAGATCCTTCTAACCGATACAGTAGGATTCATCCGGCAGCTCCCGCACAGTCTAGTAGCATCGTTCAAATCCACCCTGGATGAAGTCCGCGAATCTGACCTGTTACTGATAGTCGCCGATGCCGGACATCTTCATGTGGCCGACCACCTGAAGATAGTTGCAAAGACACTAAAAGAAATCGGCGCAGACAATGTACCGTCCCTGCTTCTGCTGAATAAATGCGACAACCTGGCCGCACGCAACGCCCTCCATGATCTACTTCTAGAACACCCCAGGGCCATTACTCTCTCCGCAACAAAGAGGCAGGGATTGGTCATTGTCAAAGACCGGATCACGGAGCACCTGCATCAGATGTAATGACCTAGTTCAAGCCGCACATCTTCGACTGCGAGCCCCTCATCAAATCTGTCATCCCACCCATACACTTACATCACCCGACATAACCCGGACTGATTGAACCATAGCAGAATAACGCAAGTTTGTTGTGGCCCAGACTTTACTCTCTCCGGATTCTGGCTATGCTCGCCCTACTATTCCTGCGAACAATATACTTGCACAGATACAGGATTGAGCACCGCGCACTAGGAGCCATAGTGAGATACAGAAGCATAATATCAGGCATTGCCACCTATCTTCCCGGCATGCAGCGGCCCTGCACGCGGGGTACCGGCGGCACGGATTCCGCAAGATACTGCTATTCTGTGTGGCTGCGACATTTGGTAATGGCCAAGAACAATGGATTGAATCACTGCCCAAGCATCGTTGCAGAACTGGGCCCAGGCGATTCACTGGGCGTTGGCCTGGCCGCATTGCTTTCAGGAAGCGATCAATACTTCGCATTTGACGTTGTTGAGCATGCAACATCAGAACGGAACCTGCAGGTATTTGACGATCTCGTGGCACTATTTGAAAACAAAGCCGACATTCCGAACGCTGAGGAATTCCCGAGAATAAAGCCTTATCTGACCAACTACAACTTCCCCTCAGATCTATTGGACGATGACAGATTGAGACGTGCATTGGACCAGACGCGAATGACCAGAATCAGACGCGCCATCAACAATCACCATGATCCCCGTTCACCCATCCAATACAAGGTCCCATGGTGCGACACGAGCGCACTGGAAGAGGAGACGGTCGACATGGTCTATTCCCAAGCAGTTCTAGAGCACGTGAATGATCTGCCGGGCACATACAGGGCCATGCGCCGATGGCTGAAACCAACAGGTTACATCTCGCATCAGATCGACTTCAAATCACACGGCATCGATCATGAGTGGAATGGGCACTGGACCTACCCTGACTTTATCTGGCGATTGATTCAAGGACGACGACCTTTTCTCATTAACAGGTTGCCTCATTCTGTGCATCTCTCCCTGCTGGAACAGGAAGGCTTTCTTGTTCTATGCGACAAAACGCTTGAAACAAAATCATCACTCAGCAGGCAGCACCTGGCATCCAGCTTTGAATCCCTCTCGGACAGGGATCTGGTCACAAGTGGCGCGTTCATCCAGGCCACGAGAAAAGCTGCGTCAACACCACAGGGATACGAGCCCGACTTCCAGCATGCCACGTGCTTCAGCGACGCGGTACAGTTACAGTAAGAAAGCCAAAACGAATAGCGTATTGTAACTTCAAACACAGTAACGCATACTCTGAACGGGATGACTGGAAAGCTGTATATAATCGCAACGCCAATAGGCAACCTGGGCGACGTGAGCAAAAGAATGATCGACGCCCTGAAAGACGCAAATGTTCTTGCCTGCGAAGACACCAGGCGTACAAGAACATTGCTCGCACATCTCGAAATACTTAAGCCTGCCAAGGTCATCTCCTACAGACAGGGCAACGAGGAAAACACTGGCGCATACATCGTGAAGCTCATGCAGGAAGGTCAAACCGTCGCCCTCTGCACAGATGGCGGATATCCCGGCATAAGTGATCCAGGCTATCGCCTGGTCGTCGCGGCCATCGAGGCTGGAATAGAGCCAGACATCATACCCGGTGCAAGCGCTGTCCCCGTAGCTCTGCTGAAATCAGGCTTACCGACATCCAGCTATACTTTCAAAGGCTATCCCCCAAAAAAGCGCACAGCAATGCTGCGCTTCTTTGAAGAAGAGAAAGACATGCCGCACACGATTATCATATTCGAATCACCCATGCGTGTTGGAAAGACGCTCCAGGTGGCCCTCGAAATCATGGGTGATCGCAAAGCAGCCGTATGCCGCGAGTTGACCAAGAAGTTTGAAACCGTCTATCGCGGCTACTTGAGTGAGCTCCTGACCGAGTTCGCCGACGGAAAAACAAAAGGCGAAGTCACAATTGTCATCGCAGGCAACAACCCCAAGTTCCTGCGCGACGATAGTCAGGAATAGCCCGCTTTCGGCCAATTTGAGTCTGGTCGGACAACCGAATAGGTGTAGACTTGATCTACAACGATCAACGCCGTCTAAATGTTATGAACATACTCATTGTTGATGATGACGCGAATCTCCTCGAGGGCCTCACGAGAACCCTCAAGCAGGAAGGACTCAACGTCAAATCCGCACCAGATGCAGAAGCAGCTCTTTCCGTAATTGCGGACATCGACCTGCTCGTCAGTGACCTCAAACTACCCAATATGAACGGCGTGGAGCTCGCGCGTGAGGCACGAAAGATCCGCCCCGGATTAGAGGTCGTTATAATGACGGCATTTGGCACTATACCCTCCGCAGTTGATGCCATGCGAGAAGGTGCCCGAGGCTACCTAACCAAGCCTTTTGATACTCATGAATTGCTCATCTACATAACCGAACTCCAGAAACTTCTAAAACTCAAGATCACTGCCGCGCTGGCTGGTAGAGGCGATCTCGTGGGCAGCAGTCATCCGATGCAGGCCGCCTACAGTGAAATCGATGCTGCCGCTTGCTCGTTGGCGCCAGTACTGATCACTGGCGAAACGGGTACTGGCAAAGATCTGGCTGCCAGATCTATCCACGAGGAATCTTCGAGAAGAACGGCACCATTCATAGATCTCAACCTCGGCGCACTCCCGAGGGACCTGGTCGAGAGCGAGTTATTCGGGCACGAAAAAGGAGCCTTCACTGGCGCCCACGCAAGCAGACGCGGACGTTTCGAACTGGCGGAGGGCGGCTCCCTGTTCCTCGACGAGATAGATTCTCTGCCACTCGACCTGCAACCCAAGCTTCTGCGAGCAATCGAACAGAAAGAAATTTGGCGGCTTGGTGCTGACAAGCCGTACAGGTCCGACGCAAGGATCATATCCGCAACCAATGCTGACGTCGAACGCCTAGTTTCTAATGGTTCTTTCCGGGAAGATCTCTACTATCGACTGAACGTGTTACGCGTTAACATGCCAGCTCTTCGCCAACATCCTGAGGATATTGTCCAAATCACCAGAATGCTCCTGGACAAAATGGCCACCAGTCTTTCCTGTTCCCACATAGATATAGAACCAGAGGCCGTATCCATTTTGGTAACACATTCATGGAAAGGAAATGTGCGCGAACTTGCGAATGCGCTCGAACGAGCCGTTGCCCGTGCAAGTAGCTTGACGAAATCCTCTGGGTACAATGCTGCTGACCCAATAACTATCAAGGCCGATTGTCTCCAGGCTTCCCCTGCAGATCTGCCTGAGCTCCCATTCAAGGAAGCCAGGGCACGCGTCTCTGATACCTGGGCTCGCAATACTGTTTCGCTCGCACTATCAAAATGCAGTGGCAACGTGTCAGATGCTGCCAGACTCCTGAAGATGAGCCGTACCGCCCTTGCCCGGCTTATTACCCGCTATAACCTTCGTTAGCCCTACAATCGGCACACATACATGTACCCGCCCGGATGCAGCCGCATCATCTTGATGTTAAACCACTTACGCATAATAGTCCCGCCGCACGTCTCCGATCGGCTACAGCAATGCCCCCTCAGATCTACTGGTGAATGAAAAATATGCTGGTCCGGCTCATTAATTCAAGCGCTTCGAAATAAGCATAACTCCTTCCTAATGCAGGTTTTACAACTGCACCGCAACGCTCTTCCCCGGCATCTGACGAGCGGATGAACCCTATTCAGGTATTTGTAGGCACGGTATATGCAATATATGCGCGTGTCGGTACGACACCAACAAAGGAGCACAGCAACATGAGAGCAACAACTTCCGCTGTTTCACGACGGCGTATGCAATATACACGCGCTGGGACACCGCAGGAGAGAGGGAGTAGCAAAATGAAGAGAACAATCACTGGTATTCCACGAAGATCAGGCTCGGCGCTTGTCACCGTAATGCTTGTAATCCTCGTAGTCGCCAGCCTGCTGTCTACGATGATATCAGGTAGCCTCCAACAAATGCACATGTCCTCGCGGCTGGCTGACCAGTCCAGAGCTCTGATGCTCGCAGAATCGGGTGCGCATCACGCTTACAGTGTTCTCGTAACCAACTTTGCTGCCCGCACAAATGCTGACGCATTTCCGCTCACCACCTATGACAATGGCACATACGATGCCGATGTCGTTGCGGTCGACACGTGCCTCGCTGTTGTTCACTGCACAGGAACATACAACGGTGTCGTCGTATCGGTAATCCTTGACGTCAAGGATTTTGGCGGTGGCAGTGAGGGAGAAGGAGGAACAGGTGCCCCAGCATACGAATGCGCCATTCTCGCAGGTGGGACAATGAAATGGGCCGGTAGTGGAACAATGAACGCCGGGACAGGCATGATGCACTGCAATGGCCAGCTCAAGAAAACAGGTTCGAGCGATCTCATCGCCGCAATTGTATCCTCATCGGTCGAAGTATGGAAACGTGGATCCGGCGACATAGAGGGCGACGCCTCCGCACCATCCATCAATGAAAGCGGAAGCGGCCACATCACTGGCACACAAACCGTGGGAACGGTTGACCCTATTACCATCCCAGATATTGACCTGACGCCCTACTACAACGAAGCACTCGCCAACGGACAGGTTTACAGCAGCGACCAACATATAATGGGTTCTGACGATACAATCATCCCGGGCGGGATCATGTGGGTTGACGGCGACTTTCAGAAAAGTGGATCGGGCAACCTCACAGGATGTGTTATTGCCACAGGTGAAGTAAAAATCTCCGGCAGTGGCGATCAGATCAAGGTCGGCGACTATCCGGCATTCATCAGCCGGGACGACGACATCAAATACAGTGGCAGTGGCAACGTGCATGGCCTGCTGTATGCCAAGACCGGCAATTTCGACAAGAGCGGATCTGGCGATCTCACTGGATCGATTATCTGTGCTGGCAACTTCACCAAGACAGGTAGCTGGAATCTCATGGCTTACGAGGACTCCGAACCCGTGGCGCCAGGCGAAAGAGACGAAGGTGAACCCAGCCAATTGATCGGCATCTCCGCATGGCAGAAGTAGCACGAAACATCGTCCCAGAAGAGCAGCAAGTTGAATCGTTCAGCCATCAGCATTGATTCACATCCCACTATGATGCTAAGACATAGCACCAGATGAGGAAATACAACAAGAAGATGTATACTGGGGCTCGCGGCGCACGTATCCAGTTCGAGATCGGCATAGCACTGATCCTCATCATTCCATTTCTTACCTTCTACTACTTGCTGACCAGGGAAGATATAGGCCGACTCGCCGCCCTGAGTTCATATTGGCCTGCCTTGCTAATCATGGTGTTGCTGATCGGGCTGGGTTGCTGGCTGCTGAGCACATATCCTGTCACCGTCATAAAACTCCGCAAGTACCTTGAAGACATGGTTGAGGGCGATCTCCCAGCAGAAGTAATCTTTGCCAATGCCGAGGATGATATCCATGCAATAGAGGCATGCATGAACATCCTCGTCGAAAGGCTGAAAGCTCATATCGGCATCGTGGAATCCGAGCAGAACATGCTCGAGCATCAACTTGACCAGGCACAGAAGCTCAAATCAATTGGCGCACTTGCCGCGGGGATAGCCCACGAGATCCGCACACCCATGCAAGCGATCGGTGACAATGCTCGTTTCCTCGGCAAGGCATCCGAAGAAATGTTGCAATTGATAGACACCTACAAACTACTCCTTGAGCAGGCACAGCATGAACCAGGGCTGGACGTTGCCACCTCCATACAGAGCGCAGAAGACCGGGCAAATCTCACACTTCTCAAAGAAGAAGCGCCGCGTGCCGCAACTCAGACTATCGAAGAGATCAAGCGCCTCAAGAAGATTGTCACGGCCGTTCGCGACTTCTCCCATCTTGGCTCCACCAGTAGCAGCAAGGAACCAGCCGACATAAACCAGGCCATCGAGAGCACATTGATCATAGCCACCAGCGAATGGAAACCGGCTGCAGAACTGGAAATGAGACTGGACCCCCAGCTTCCGATGGTCCCCTGTTTCGTCACGGATGTTAAACAAGCACTTCTGAACCTGATAACGAATGCCGCTCATGCAATTGTTGAAAGCACCGACACTGACCACAAGCAGAAGGGCTTGATCACAATAGCCACGCGATACGACGATCACCGGGCGTACATCACAATCTCGGATACCGGAAACGGAATACCTGAGAGCATCAAAAGCAAGGTGTTCGACTCCTTCTTCACCACCAAGAAGGCGGGCGAAGGCACCGGCCAGGGCCTGGCAATGGCACGTTCATATATCGTCAAGAAACACGATGGCCTGCTAACGTTTGAGACGAAGGAAGGTTCGGGAACGACCTTCACTATTGGCTTGCCCTTGGAATCTGCACGAGCCTGACCTGTAGGGGTCAGACAACAGAACGTGCGAGATCCTCAAAGATGTCTTCAAGCGACCGCGTGACATCCCAGCCCGGATAATGGCTTTTCAATTTCGACAGGTTCGAAATGTAGCAGATATGATCGCCAACCCGGTTCTCATCAACATATTCATGTTCGAGTTTCTTGCCAACAGTTTCTTCAGCCATCTTGATCGCCTCTAACACTGACACACTGTTCACCCGGCCACCGCCCAGGTTATAGACCTCACCACAACGTGGTGCCTTGTAGAATTCCGCAAGGGCACGACACACATCGAATGAATGTATATTGTCGCGGACCTGCTTGCCCTTGTATCCAAAGATCTTGTATTTGCGCCCCTCTTTCGCACATCGCACAAGATACGCGAGGAAACCGTGCAACTCAGCAGCAGAATGTGATGGCCCCGTAAGACAGCCACCCCTGAAACATGCCGTCTTCATGCCGAAGTACCGTCCGTACTCCTGCACCATAACGTCCGCAGCAACCTTGTCGGCGCCGAATATACTGTGGGTCGATCGGTCGATGCGCATACCCTCGTCTATGCCATCATAGTCTTCCTTGTTCGCATAATCCCACCTTGTCTCCTGCTCGACCAGCGGGATCTCGTTCGGCGCATCGCCATAGACCTTGTTAGTACTCATGAATACAAAAACAGATTCGGGCACATGCAGTCGAGTTGCTTCAAGCAGGTTCATCGTGCCAAGCGCGTTGACATCGAAATCATCGAATGGCCGGCTCGCGGCAAGATCATGACTCGGTTGTGCTGCCGCATGAATGATGAAATCCGGCTTCAGTTCATCGAGACAGTTCAACACAAGAGCTCGATCTCTAATGTCGATGCAATGATGCGTAAAGTTGCCGGCAGTTGATATGAGCCGTTCAAGATTCCAGCTGGTATCACCATCATCACCAAAGAAGTCGCGGCGCATGTTATTGTCGAGCCCATGCACCATCCACCCTTGTGCATCAAAATGCATGACGCATTCGGACCCGATCAATCCACTGCTTCCAGTTACCAGCAACTTCTTCATAGCACAGTTCCGAATTCAGGTTTCACACTCAGCCCTCATCCCTCTCTTCAGTGCTTCATATCCTGGCCAACAATCTCATCGCTACAGTTCTTGTAATCGACCTGTATTGTCGAATGCATGATAGTAAATTTCTTCCACAACATCTCGGATACTGCCCGGACAATCCTGTCGTGGTCCTCTGCCGTCTGCCAGTCAATATTAATGTGGCATGACAGGCTGGTGATATGGCTGCATACCGTCCAGATATGAACGTCGTGCACATTGTTAACATCTTCGATTTCGCTGATCGCCTTAGCTACGGTTATCAGAGACATACCTTCAGGAACGCTTTCGAGCAGAATATGACCGGCCCTCAGGATCAGCCTAATCGCACCGATCAATATTATGATCCCGATAACAACAGTTATTATCAGATCAGCCTTGTACCAACCCGTGAAATGAATGATGACTGCCGCCACAACAACACCAACCGACGCACCAGCATCACCAAGCACATGCAAATAGGCGCTCTTCACGTTCAGGCTTTCGTCATGGTGCGCGTGCAGCTTGAACGCTATGACAATATTGACGATCAACCCCAGCACAGCGACAACAAGCATCGGTATCGCCAACACCGGGCTATCAGAATGCAGTCGCCCTATCGCTTCGTGGAACAGACCAATAGCCAGGCCGACAAGCAGGAATCCATTTGTCATGGCGGCGAGTATTTCGGCACGATGCCAACCATAGGTCCGCTTTGACGAGGCCGGGCGGGCGGACAGCATGACCGCCACCAGGCTGATGATCATCGCGAACAGATCCATGAAGACATGGCCTGCATCGGCCAGCAGCGACAGACTACCGGCATAGAGGCCGCCCGCGACTTCGGCAATGAGCGTAATGGCCAAAAGCCCGATCGCGAACTTCAGCGCCTTCGTACTGGACGCACCGTGATCGCACTCGCCAAAACTACCATGCGAATGATCGTGATCTTGTTGTGAATGGTTCAGCATGTCCGCACGCCCCTCTTCAGGCAATCTTACCGTCTTTCAGGCGAACGGTCCGGGCAGCCTGGGAACCCAACTCCCTGTCGTGGGTCGTAACAACAATTGTCAGACCATCTTCCTCGTTTAGCTTCCTGAACAACGAGAAGATCTCCTGGGAGTTCCTTGTGTCCAGATTACCTGTTGGCTCGTCAGCAAGCAACAGTTTTGGCGATGTCGCAAGCGATCGCGCCACGGCCACCCTCTGGCGCTCGCCTCCCGACAATTCTTTTGGCAAATGATCCGCCCTGCCACCCAGGCCGACTTTTTCCAACAACTGCCGGGCCTTTTCGGGATCTGGCTTCATCCTGGCAAAGATCATCGGCAGCTCAACATTCTCTAGGGCGGTAAGCTCTGGAAGGAGAAGAAACTCCTGAAACACAAAACCTATTCGCCCTCTGCGCCTCGCCACCAGCTCGCTTTCCCTGGCAGATGATACATCCCGGCCAAATACTAACAATCTTCCGCTTGTCAGAAAATCCAGGCATCCTATTACATCAAGCAATGTCGTCTTTCCCGATCCTGACGGACCCATTAAGGAAACAAAGTCCCCTTCGTCGATTTGGATATCAACAGCATCAACCGCAACGATCTCTTCAGCGGGCATCTTGAAAGCCTTCGTCAACTTCTCTGCTTTTATGATTGTTTCTTTCATGATCTTAGCCCGAGTTCCTGATTGCTTCTACCGGATGCATTGATGCCGCCCTGAATGCTGGATATATTCCTGCCAGCAGACCAGTGACTACTGCGCCCGCAAGTGAAATCAGCAGCAATGGCATAGAAATCAATACAAGCTTGCCACTTGGCGCGTATGGCAAAATCCTCTTTAGTATGTATTCGACGGCGCCGCTGCCGACAATAGCAAGTATTTCGCCCAGCAAACCGCCCAACACACAGATTAATGTGGTCTCTATCCAGATGATGCGAAACACATCGGACCGCGATGCGCCTAATGCTTTCATGACACCAATTTCCTTCGTCCTCTCAAAGACTGACATGAGGATGGTGTTGATCACACCCACTAGCGCAACGATCACTGCCACCGTAGCGATAGAATTTGCCAGGATCTTCGCGGATGCCATGAGATTGAATATCGTGCCCTTGACCTGCGCCATGCTGACCACTTGAATAGCGGGTTCGTTATAGAGGTCCTCCTCAAAAGCAGAGAGCTGGCCGAAATCCTTGAGCTTGATGCCTATCCCCGTGATCTTCCCCGGAAGATCGAATATCTTCTGTGCCGTCTTCATGGGAAGGAATATGACGCCGTCATCCTGCGTCCCGGTCCGCTCGAGTATCCCCACAACCTTCAAAACCTTGTTCAGCTTCGCGATAAAGATCTCATCACCAACCGAACGCTGCTCGATTTCGGCAGCTTCGTACCCCATTATGGCCTCGTCCGCAGCTCCACTGCTAAACCATCCGCCGGATTTGAATCTCACCCATGGCTTCAACTCCAGATAGGAATCGAGAACTCCCATGAACATGGAAATGCCACCTTGTCCACCGCCCTTTTCCTTGTCGTACACGGTTGAAACAAGCTGAGGGGTTATCTTATCAATACGTTCATCCTTAATGATCTTCTCGTAAACGGCATCTTCCATGTAGCGAAGCCCGCCGCCGCCCTTGAGCATCAATGTGGCCGCCTCATAAGGACAGCCTTTGGCCGTTACCAGAACCTGATAACCCATCTTGTCGATGTCGTTCCCCAGTGCCTGCTGATAGCCCGCGTCAAAACCTAGCAGGCTCACCAATACAGCCACAGCAATCCCCACTCCGCCAACGGTAAGAACGGACCTCACCTTCTTGCGGCGCAAGGTTTTGAACGATATGGCGAACAGATTCACTTTATCTCTACCCCCCGACCGATCAGCTTGGCCTTGTTGTCTTCAACGGTAACCGCACCCTCAACCGTAACTTTGCTGCCAACCTTCTGAGGTATCGCCAAACCCGACGGTGCAATATCAACATACAGACGTGCGTTGCCTTCCTCGATCTCAAACCAACAGCCAGAAGGACATTCTGTGACGATCCTGCCTTCTACCTTCACACTCTTCCCCTCGAAGTCTTCAGGGTTCGACAGAATATCTGCCGCAGACGTGATATCCGCTACCGTAGATGCAGCACCATACAGCACCGGCTTCCCGCAACCGGAGAAAACGAATGCCATCACCAGCATTGTCACAACAACCGCTGTTCTACTTGTCAATGTCTTCATTGTCTTTCTCCTCAGCTATCTTCTTGTAGTGTTTCTGCTCCAGCTTGAACTCATCGAGAAGAATAAGGTTCTTCATTACTCCCCGCATCGTAGCCTTGAAATCGACGCCGCTCTTCTCGCTCGGATCCTTGATCATGCCAACCTTCGTCTTCGCTCTTTCCTTAATATCCGCTTTCTTGTGCAGGTAGAACTCGAACAGGCTCAACCCCTTAAACTTATCAGTGAACTCACTGGCTCGAAACTTCTTTGCTTCCGGCGAGGAAATCTTCTGGTAGTAGAAGGCTGCGATGACACCCTCAATGTCCGTCGCAAGAATCAGCTGCATTCCCCCATATTTGCCCTTCTGGTTAATCCCATGCACCCTTCCGATCACTTCTTTCCCTTTGAGCACAATGTAATAGGCATAGGGTACATCGTCAGCTTCGTATACAGGATCAAGTTCAGCGCCCAGTTTCGATTCAATATCTTTCAAGAGTTCCTGCCCGCCTTCTTCTCTGATCGTCAAGAATTCGGTCTTGTAGTTGGTCGCTCCAGGAAAAATTTTGCGAATATCTCTGTCTGGATCATTGAGTGTACAACCAACCGCCGCAGATGCGACATTGACAGCCATGCAACACCCTATTGCCAGCACAGAAAGTGTCAAAACGGGTTTCATTCTGCATTCTCCTCAGACGCCCTCTATTAATCATTACAGGATGCAATTCTCATGCCAAATCACAGGGCTTTCCCGAAATAATACAACTGAACAAAAATACGGACTTCTTCCCCATCACCCGGTCTCTGAACATCCTGGAACAGACCCAGCCTCAGGACCAGATCCCTGCTAACTTTGTACAGGGCCCTGATCCCGACCTCTGACGCTGCTGCATCGTTATCGCTTGGATCATCAGACCAAACCCGCCCCTGCAGCCCCACGCCAAACTCCTGGTGGGACGGCACCGTATAGTCCAGTTGAACAAGAGCCCCGACCACGTCATTTGCTTCATTACGACCCAGCGTCAATTCTCCCTTGTATGCCAAAGATCCATGCAGGAATTGTGCGTCTACTCCCGCCCTTCTCTTGAATGTCGCTTTCTCACCCATATCCGGTCGCGGAAAGATCCTGGCCTGTTTACCCATAAGCACTTCGCCATAAAGAAGCGACAATCCGTATTGGAAGCTATCCGCCTGTGGACTCCCCATCCTGCCACTAACAAGAAAGCTGCCATCATCCTGCTCGATACCCATGCCAGATCCCAGTTGAGCCGCCACCTGGTAATCGAAACCACCAAGAATCCCCCTGTATCCAATTCCCCAATCCTTCTTGAACCCGATGTCTTGTCCCGCGAGTGTCTGGAACAACGTCCCATGCGTGTCCAGGCTGGATTCCAGTCCAAATGCCGGCGAGAAATGGCCAAGCCTCAAGTTCCTGCCCAATCCGAGCTTGTATTCCAGCCAGGCGTTGTGGATCTCGACAGCCCATTCGTCCTCCGCATCAGCAGAGGAGTCGTAACTTAATCGTGCTTGCAGGTCCGCAGTGAGGAAATCACCAAAGTCATCAGAAAAGTTGCCATACCACTCGAAGCCCACCGAGTTCTTGAGCATCCTGCCCTTCTCGCCGATCCACTCTTCGCTCTCAGAATAGCCGGACAGCAGATTGACCTCACCGTAAAGCGCGGATTCATCTGCAAACGCGACCGCACCTGCAAGATACATTGACACTGCACAGATTTTGAGAGCATAGCTCATAGAAAGCCCTCTCCAACTATCGCTGGCATCTCTTGAGAACCTTCATCAGCTCCTCAAGTTTCCCGTCCATCGCTTTCGCAGATTTGCTGCGAATGGCATCGGTGACGCATGTGCGTATGTGCTTTTCAAGGACAAGCCTGGAAACGGATGCTGCCGCCGACTGCACAGCCTGCAGCTGTGTCACGATGTCAATGCAGTAGCCCCCATCTTCGACCATCTTCCTTACACCACGCACCTGCCCCTCGAGTCGTGCAAGCCTGGCAAGGTTCTCGTCATGCCTTGTTGTATGACATTTCTTCTTCATGATGATTTCATGATATACCCCATCAGGGTATACGGCAAGATAAAACAACGTTACCCACCGCAGTTCGATGCTGGATCTGGAGCGTTCGATGTTCGGCGCTCAGTCAACCCGGGATCCTTCTTCTACGCGGCACAGAGATCAACTAACCCTCTGAAACCAGGTCCTCGAAGTCGGGCAACCCATTAATACCAACTCTGGTAAGACAGAAATCATACCTGACCGGATCATCGGGACAGAGCGCCTTGAACTCTTTGGTAATCTCTAGCGCCGTTGTCAGGTTTGCCGTCTTCCTCTCAGTAAAGCCGAGCGCCTTGCCAAACTTGTACATGTGCGTATCAAGTGGAATCAACAGCTTTGACGGCAAGACTCCTTCCCACCCACCAGGGTCCACAACATCCTCGCGCACCATCCAACGCAAGAAAAGGTTCAGCCTCTTGCAAGCGCTGCCCCTGCCCGCACAGGGGATCAGATGACTTTCCCCGCCCCCCAGCTCATGCGCAAAGGACTCCAACGCAGGAATGATGTTTTCATCAGTCTTGCTCAGGCCCTTTAGAAAACATGCATTCAATGAACCATATTTGCGGACAACTCGCCGAATGCCTTTGAACATATTGACCATTTCCTTGCCGGTCGCGAACCGATGCTTGAAATCCCGAAGCTTCGGCACGAATGCCCTGCCTGATCCTTCGACCAACGTCTCGTAAGGAGATTCGCCAAGTTGATCCAACACGAAACGTACGCTCTTCAGTATCTGGTTGACACGCCCGTATGCCAGTGCCGACGCAATGAAGCCCACTATTTCCCTGTCCTCAATATCAGGATAATCATAAAGAAATTCCAGCGGGTCAGGATGCACGTATTCCCTATGCGTATACTTCCCGTAAAGCTTCTCCAACCTGTGATGTATCCTCCCATGTTTCATAACTCTGCCCTATATCCAAGTTGATTGACCGCATCTGTCAGCCCGTCAAGCTTGTAGTCGCGCCCTGCTATGATCGCCCGGCCGCCATCTAGATCAACACTCGCACATTTAACACCATCACATTCCTCAAGGACCTTTTGAACCCTGTTTACGCAATGGCTACAGTTCATCCCCGCTATCTTTATGACAATTCCCTCATCCATCTTCAACTTTTCAGCCCTCTTCGGCTTGAAGATCGCATAGGCCAGTATGGCAAAGAGCCCAACAGCGCAGGCGATCTTGATCACGTCAGGAATCATCAACTGTGCCGCATCGCCAGCCAACACACGAATGCCAAAAGGCAGATGATCCAGCAACATTCCGAAACCCAGTGCTGTAACGACCACAGTAATGAAGTAGATAAGAGCAGTTCTGCGACCCATGGTTTTCCAAACAACCGCAACTGCTGCAGCATTTGTCGCTGGCCCCGTCATCAAGAAAACCAGTACAGCACCCGGCGCAGCGTCCTTCGCCAACAAGGCAGCGGCAATAGGCACAGAAGCGGTTGCGCAGACGTAGAGCGGTATCCCCAGCAACATCATGAAGAACATCGCCCCTACCCCCGCCCCGATCGTCTGCTCAACAAAGTTCTCAGGCACCCAAACAGATATCGCACTGGCCAACACCAAGCCAATCAACAACGGCTTTGCTATGTCACGCGGCAGCACGATGAAGGCGTAGCGCATGACCTCAGCAAAGTCGCGCTTGAGAGGCGGATAAGAATCGTCTCCTTTCTGCTTCGGAGAGGGACCGTCCGATCCAGGAGCATTACCTTCTCCAAGGCCAACGATGGAACCACCCAATAAGCCAGAGACCAGAGCTGCTATCGGACGCACGACAGCAAACACAGGGCCCAACAAGCTGTAGGTCACAAAGATACTGTCGACCCCTGTTTGCGGCGTAGAAAGAAGAAAAGAAGCCGTAGCACCTTTACTGGCGCCATGCCTTCTGAGTGAAGCGGCTACAGGAATGACTCCGCATGAACATAGTGGGAGAGGCACCCCAAATAGCGAGGCTTTGAACACTGGCCAGAAACCGGGTCCCCCCAACTGAGTCTCAACGAACCGCGGCGAGATTAGTACGTGAAGAATACCGGCAATCATGAACCCGAAGAGCAGATACGGCGCCATCTCGCCAATCGTTGACCAGAATTGTGCGATGAATTCTGTTGCAGCGTCCATCGTTCACCTCCCGTCAAAGATTCCTTTCCCATCCGACACCAATACCATATACCCCACGGGGGTATAGCTCAAGAACTATTTCTCATTCTTTTACTCCTGCACGATAGAAGCATATTATTCCAACATGCCTCCTCTCTAGTTCGCCATTCGCCATTCGCCATTCGCCATTCGCCGTTGGACGTTGGACGTTGGACGTTGGACGTTGGACGTTGGACGTTGGATGTTGGCCGTTGGATGTTGGCCGTTGGACGTTGGATGTTGGACGTTGGATGTTGGACGTTGGCCGTTGGATGTTGGCCGTTGGATGTTGGATGTTGGATGTTCGCCGTTCCCGCCTCCGCGAAGCTCGCCTCGCTCCTATATCTTCATGGCTCCATGGATCGTCCCATCCACTCCGACAGTTATTTCCTCGACCTCTAGATCGGTCCGCCCACTCAGCTTCACTGCCTCTGCTACGATCGCTGTCAATCCCCCGCAACAAGGCACCTCCATTCGCACAATAATCACTCTCGGTATACTTGAATCTTCAAGAATAGCACCCAACTTCTCTGCGTATGTTTCTGCGTCGTCAAGCTTCGGACAGCCCACTGCCACACCACGTCCTCGAATGAAACGTTGATGGATCTCTGCATTGGCCACGGGTGCACAGGTTGAAAGAACTGCCAGCTCCCTGCCCTTGAAGTACGGTGCGCCAGGTTGAACCAGATGGATCTGTACGGGCCACTGCTGCAGTTCCGATTCTATCAACTGGCCAGCGCCCGCCGACGCGGCAGACTTGGCTTTGTCCTTGGCAACAAAACGCATTTTGGAACCGGGACAGCCACCTGCCGGTGGATGCACCGGATGTTCACCCCCTTCATGCACCTGAGCAGTCGCCTCCATCCGTTTCACGGCATCTTCTCCCTCCGTACTCCGGATATGCTCCTTCGTTGCTTCTTCATCAAACTCCTCCGACTCGCGATCCTCTATCTTCAGTGCACCAGTAGGACATTCGCCAATACAGTCCCCAAAACCATCGCAGAACATCTCTTTCACTATCTTCGCCTTGCCGTCCACGAGAGCAAGGGCCCCCTCAGCACAAGCAGTTATGCAGTTCCCACACCCGTTGCACTTGTCTTCATCAATCGATACAATCTTTCTCGTCTTACGCGCCATAGTTCAACCTCCCATCCTAAACCTGTAATGTTACCTCTTCCTTCACGCTAGATTCGTGCCATTCCTGATCTTCGGCGTTGTGAACAGGCGAAAACTATTGGAAATCAATGTTTTGTGCCGCCAGTTTTCTCACAAAGAGCCTACACCGATGTCCCGTCAGAATGCCTTATCAATCTGCATTTGCGCCCCACCTGATCAAATTCATAGCATAGAAATAGAGTTTTAATATATTTGCAACGCGTTGCGTGCCAAGGTCTTGCAGCTCCCGCGCCGCTGCCCTGCGGGTGCCGGACCCGCTGACAAGACAGTTATGAGACACCACTACCCGATCTGACACGTTTCTACAGGATTCATCATCAGCTCAACAGCACATCCAAAGACACCCTCGCTGTAAACAGTTTGTCAACAATGCTTTCCATTGGGGATTTCGGATGGCAGATTCTCCTTCACACCGCGCCCCTACGCGCTCGCCGCTGCGAAGGAACAAGTTGCAGATTGATGTCAGATTCCCGGTCACTGGCCGCATATCACCGGACGAGCCCCGCGCCCAGCTCGCGGCACTTTGCCATGACATCGGGATGCTTGAGAATATCGCCCTTCTCATCGACTTTCCGCAATAACACGTCTCCGCAGTGTTCCACGTCAATAACCGAGAACATCGATTTGACAACTTTCAACGCACCATCAAAGAGATGCTTGAACTCCGTGCCGCCAACTGAAAGGAACAGGCCTTTCCGACCTTCCTTCCCGCCCGCCACCAGACTCTCGCTCAGAACATATTTTGCAGCCCAGAATGGCTGGCATCTGTCAATAAACGCTTTGCCACGCGCGGGTATGCCCATGAAGAACATCGGGGCAGCCATTATGATGCCGTCCATTTCTATCAGCTTCCGTTGAAGAGCCTGCATATCATCATCTATGACACATCTTCCCGTCCTGCTGCAGGCCATACATTCCCGACAAGGTTCAATTGCCATATCCTGCAATCGAATAAATTCAACTCCCGCACCTGCCGACAGGGCTCCCTGCGCTGCTTCCTTGAGCATTGTTTCTGTGTTGCCCTCTTTTCGAGGCGAACATGACACTGCGAGAATCTTCATGATAACTGGATCCCATCCTAACAATTCTACCTGATCTTACTGGAGAACCTGCTTGCCGACAAACACCAACTTGCTCTAACTTCTTTTCAACCGATCACCATGGTTCAGAAGAAAGGAATGTGAATGAACTCAATTGAAGGTTGTGTAGACTACCAACGACGCGAATTCTGCAAGGACATCAGCTGCCCCATCCAGCTACAGCTCAACGAGCTTGAAGGGAACGAAGAGGAATACCAAAAGGTTCGCGCACAATGCAAAACTGACTGCATCCATTCGACCTACGAGTTCCATCATTGGCTCATCAAACAGGGTTACTTGATAGTTAAGCCAGCATAGCCCGCAGATCCACCCGGAACTTTGCAGTTCCAAATCGTGACCTTATCGGTCATAATCACCGGATCACAATTGATACGTAATTGTCTGAACTCTGATGAGGAGGTAAACATGGATTGGGGAAAACAGAACAGACTGAATCAACTTATCAAACCTGACGGCAGATGCTTCTTCCTGCCCATAGACCATGGCTACTTCCTGGGGCCCACGAGCTGCCTCGAGAAGCCGGCTGAAACCATCAAGCCACTCATCAAACACGCTGATGGTCTCTTCGTAACACGCGGCGTCCTCCGAAGCTGCATTGACACCCGCTGTCCTGCACCGATCATCCTGCGCGTGTCAGGCTGTACCAGCGTGATCGGCGAGGACCTGGCCAATGAAATGCTCACGACCTCAATCGATGAGATCATCCGGCTCAATGTCGCCGCCGTAGGCGTGTCAGTCTTCATCGGTAGCGAATATGAAAGAGAAACCATGGACAACCTGTCGACCATGGTAAATGAGTGTGAGGACTATGGGATCCCCGTCATGGCGGTCACTGCCGTCGGCAAGGAACTTGAGAAACGCGATGCCCGCTACCTTGCGCTCTGCTGCAGGATCTGCGCTGAGCTCGGAGCAAGCGTTGTGAAGACCTACTGGTGCGAAGATTTCCAGAAGGTCACCGAAAGTTGCCCTGTACCCGTCGTCATGGCCGGCGGCCCACAGTGCGAGACCGAGCTTGAGGTAATGGAGTTCGTACATGACGGACTTCAAAAAGGCGCCATCGGCATCAACCTGGGCAGAAATGTGTGGCAACACGAACAGCCAGTCGCAATGATGAAAGCTCTGCGTGCAGTGATCCACGAGAAGGCAACGCCGCAGGAAGCGATTGATGTGTTTGAGCAAGAACGGACTTAGGTTGCGCTTGCGCAGATCGCCCGGCCGCCTAGCTCGGGCAGGCGGCCGAGGCGAGCAGCACAACCTACCAACGAAAACCGGATCTTCAAAGTGAAAGCAGCAGTCTACTACAACAACAATGACGTGCGCCTTGAGGAGCGTCCACGCCCCACCATCGATAAGGGCGAGATCCTTGTGAAAGTTGTCGCCAGCGGCATCTGCGGAAGCGATGTGCTGGAATGGTATCGCATCAAGAAAGCACCCATCGTACTTGGCCACGAAATATCAGGCATTGTTGAAGAGATTGGGGAAGGCGTAGAAGACCTCAATGTGGGCGACCGGGTATTTGTATCGCACCATGTGCCCTGCAACAGATGTCGCTATTGCCTGGCGGGCAACCACACCGTTTGCGACACGTTGCATCACACGAACTTCGACCCCGGCGGCTTCGCTGAATTCATAAGGATCCCGTCTATCAACGTTGAATCCGGAACCTTTGTTCTGCCTTGCTCAGTGTCCTTTGATGAAGGCACCTTTGTCGAACCGCTCGGCTGTGTCCTGCGGGGACAACGCAGCATCGACCTCAAGCCCGAGCACAGCCTGCTGATACTGGGCAGCGGAATATCCGGCCTCCTCCATATTCTTGCAGCACGGGCCATCGGTGTTGAACAAATCATTGCTACGGATGTCAACAGGTTCCAACTGGAGATGGCTGCCAGCCTGGGCGCACATGCCGTAATTGACGCTCGAGAAGACGTACCTTCGGTGCTGCGCGAAAAGAACAATGGCCGAGGCGCAGATCGCGTAATTGTCTGTACTGGCGCCTTTCCTGCATTCCAGCAGGCTATGCGATCGGTGGATCGAGCGGGCACTGTCTTGTGTTTTGCAACGACAGCGCCCGGCACCGACCTGCCCGTCCCGATAAATGAATTCTGGCGAAATTCCATAACCGTGACATCTTCCTACGCCGCAGCTCCCATTGACCTCGCAGAGGCACTCGATTACCTGGGCAAGAAGAAGATCAACGTTAATCCACTCATCACGCACCGCTTTGGTCTTGCAGATACCGAAAAAGGATTTAGGTTAATGGCTGGCACCAGCAACTCGCTCAAGATCATTATCGAACCCCAGAATTAAAAAAGAGACAGGTAAACAATGGCAATAAGATACTACAGCACGAACAGAAAACTGAAGACAGGTGACATTCAGGGGTTCGGCAAATCTGTTTCGCTCGCCGATGCCCTTTTCACGGGACAGGCGCCCGACAAAGGCCTTTTCATGCCTACTCGAATCCCCAGGATCACACGCAAAGAGATCATGGCTCTTAAAGGCAAACCGTACCATCGTGTAGCCTGCACCATACTAGGGAAGTTCATCTCTTCAGATCTATCAGCCCGGGCCCTGCAACGGATTACGAAAGGTGCCTACGATTTTGATGTGCCGATCGAGCAATTAGACGATACAACACACCTCGTCCGACTCGATCGTGGCCCGACCGCATCGTTCAAGGATTTCGCCGCACGGCTCATGGCGAGATTGATGGAACTGTTGCGGCCTGCAAACAAGCAAATCACCATACTCGTGGCCACATCAGGCGATACAGGCAGCGCTATCGGAGAAGCATACCGTGGCCTTAAAGGATTCAGGGTCTTCGTGCTGTATCCGAAATCCGAGGTAACTTCCATACAGAAGAAACAACTCAACAGAATCGGCAAAAACGTGCAGGCAATTGCCGTGTCTGGCAAATTCGATGATTGCCAGAAACTCGTAAAACAAGCATTCACCGACCCGGAACTGGCATCACTCAACCTGACCTCCGCCAACTCGATCAACATCGGACGCATCCTTCCTCAAATCGTTTACTACTTCTATTCCTATGCGAACACTGCCAGGAACTTCGAGCCGGTTGTCTTCTGCGTACCTTCCGGCAACTTCGGAAACTCGCTCGGCTGCGAGATCGCCAGGCGCATGGGCCTACCCGTCAAACGCCTCATCGTCGCAACCAACGAGAACGATGAGTTCCCTCGCTTCCTGGAGTCAGGTTCTTACAGAAAGGTAGAGCCAGCGAAGGCATGTCTTTCGAACGCAATGAACGTGGGCAACCCCAGCAACCTTGCCCGTTACTTCGATCTGTACGGCGGAACACTGGATAAAGACGGTGTGGTCCACAAGCGTCCCAGGCTCTCTGAAATGCGCGGGAACCTTTTTTCCACCCCCGTCACCGACAAAGAAACCGTCAAGACCATCAAGAAGATCTACAATGAATCCGGGGTGGTGCTCGAACCCCACGGAGCGGTCGGAATAACCGCGCTTGAACGTTACTTCAGCACGCATCAACAAATGCTGGCAATATCCATCGAAACAGCAGCACCCTACAAATTTCCTGAGGTCGTAAAGAAAGAACTCAAGATCACTCCACCAATTCCGCCCGCACTAAAAGTGCTGGACAGGCGCAAGGGAAAAGCCGACTATCTGCGGAACAGTTACTCCGAATTCAGGAAGTACCTGCTCCGAAAGGCATCGCGATCATGAAATGGATCAAGGTATTCTCACCGGCCACAATTGGCAATATAGGCCCTGGTTTCGACGTCTTAGGCATGGCCGTCAAGGGCTTGGGAGACACCTTGTCCGCACGCAAGATCGATCGCGGAATCAAAATCAGCTCAATCGACAGCGTAACGAAACTCCCCAAGGACCCCAAGAAGAACACGGCAGGTATCGCCGCAGCAGAAGTGCTCAAACTAATTGGCGCAAAAGGCGGTGTCGAATTGAAGCTGAAGAAACAGGTCCCTGCAGGATCCGGCCTGGGTTCCAGTGCTTCATCTGCCACCGCAGCTGCATATGCAACCAACTACCTGTATGGTAACTGCCTGACGAAGATGGACTTGATACTCCCGTCCACCAAGGCGGAAGAAGCTGTCTCCGGTGGATTCTTCGCTGACAACACGGCACCTGCACTGCTCGGCGGTGCGACCGTCACAAGGTCGTCGGTCCCCCTTGATGTTACCCGGATAGGCTACATCGACAAGATGAAGATAGTGCTCGTTGTGCCGAAGATCACCATCCTTACCCGTGATGCACGAAGGATTATTCCGGGTAAGGTGCCTACCCAACATTTCGTGAGCAACATGGCCAATGCCTGCCTCATCTCTGTCGCACTGGCAAAAAACAACTATGGATTGTTCGCCCGGAGCCTACAGGATGTGGTGATCGAACCCATAAGATCAAAGCTCATCAAGGGCTTCGATCAGCTCAAACAGGTCGCCATCGAAGCTGGTGCTGATGGCATGACCATTTCCGGATCGGGCCCGGCCGTATTCGCCATTACTGATGACACGCGAAAAGCACGACTGATCGAAGACGCCATGGTAAGAACACTGAAACAATTCGACATCAAATCCACCAGCCTCATTACTGGCGTGGATCGCCAGGGCACCAGGCTCGTTGGCAAAGGCAAATGAATCACGACAAAGTCGCGCAACTTGTGACATCGACAATCAGTGGCGACAGGAACGCCTTCGGTGAGCTTGTCACCGCGCACCAGAACATGGTTGCCGGCCTGGCATTCCAACATTGCCGAAATCCCACGCAGGTCGAGGATATCGCCCAGGAAACCTTCTTCCGCGCATATCGAGATCTACAAAAATTGAAGAAGCCCATGCTGTTCGTGAGCTGGCTGTGCAGCATCACCGTCAACGTGGCCCGAGAGGCGACCAGGAAACAATCTCGTGGCCAGCAATTGAACGAAGAGCCTTCCGTAGGACCTGATGTTGCCACCGGGCCCGATGACAAGGCAGTAAGACTCCTGTCACTCGTTGCCGATCTGCCCGAAAAATACAGGATCCCACTGACCCTCCACTACGTGGAAGGCCTGAAATATGCCGAAATCGCCCAAATGCTGGAAATCAACGAGTCGACTGCACGATCAAGTGTCCACAGGGCCCGGCTCCTCCTCAGGAAAAGGCTCTAAATGCATTTTTTTGCCAAATAGTTGCAACTTCCACCTGCCGACAGGCACGTATTTTCAAACAGAGCCAGAGCGAAACCCTCGCAGATATTGAAACTACACGAAGGAGCGATAATATGAAATTGAACAAACGCAGCAAGAGCGGCCAGGGAATGGTGGAATACATTATTATCGTGGTGATCATTGCACTCGCAGCCATAGCCGTGTTCGGCGTCTTTGGTGATAGATTGCGCACACTTGTCGGTGGTGCAGCAGCAGAACTTGGCGCCGATTCCGGCGATGTCGACAGCGCCATTTCCACATCTTCAGAGGACATGTTCCGATCAGTAGATGAAACCGGAATCAACTAGAACCTATCTCATAAACTGAGTTGACCCATGATTGTGCGGAAGACTAATGAACTGCAAAACCGTTAACGAATACCTTGATCTTTTCAGGGAAGATTCTCTCGATCAAGCGACCGAAGAACAAATAACGGAGCATCTTGGCCTCTGCAGCGCCTGCAGAACTATGCTGGGTAAGGCCGATGCGCTTGACCGTGCGCTCAAGACCACGTTGCCCCCCCCCGCCCAGAGAGAAGGTTTCGCTGCAAGAGTGCTGGCCAGGTTACCCGATGAGGAGCTTGTCCCACCGCATATTGCCAGGATCGTATGGATGCGCCCGTTACTTGCTACGGCCGCATGCCTGCTCCTTGCTGCCTGCGCCATCATATATCATCCCAGATCGGAGGATCCTGATCCTGTAACAGTAGCAGCGACAACACCTCGTGAGATCGAATTCGTTGAACCGGCAGCTCATGCTGAATATGCAATTGGTTCAGCCTTCGTAATCACCAATGGCGAGCTACGTCCCTTCGAAGGCTCCGCCCCGATCACGGTTACGGATATCATCAATGGTGTACCACAATTAACAGTCGACGCATTCCCAGAAGCATGAACGCAGGAGGACGAAGAATGAAACAACTGATGCTACTCGCAGTAGCCACGCTCATCTGCATCGGCACAGTGCATGCCGACGATGCTGATTCGGCCCCCAAATGGCGCCGAGGTCTTGTTGCCCACTACTTTGAAGACCCCACCAACTGGGATGGCCAGTGGCCTGATGAGCTCAGCAAGCCTCTTGACTCCGCAAAGAACTGGACCTTCACTGACTACAAGTACAGTCGCGTGGAACCTACTGTCAATCATCTCTTCATCAAGAAGGGCTGGTTCAGCGTCAGATGGATCGGCTATCTGAACATCAAATCGCCCTGCCGTAAGAACACTTCGATCAAGGGCAATATCAACATCAACCCGAACAACAGCACAACCTGCGAATTCGAGATGATTCTGCCCGACGGATCGAGGATTACCAGGGATCTCCTGACCAAGACATACCAGGGCTACACCGGAACCGTCACAAGCGTGCACATCAGACCAAAAGGTAATGGCAATCAGAACAGCCTGAAAGTCAACGGACAGTCATTCCTCATTCTCAATTCTCTGACATACGACATCACCGGCCCAGCCATAACCGTCAAGCTCTACAATGATCGCATCAACAAGCGTGGCAGGGCAATGGGACAGTGGTGGATCAACATTGAAGTCGAGAACGGCACGATCAACAAAGCCAATGACGATGGGGCCAAGAAGGACAAGGGCGCGCTATACTCTTTCCGAATACTGGCCGACGATGGCTGCCGCATGACAATTGACGGCAAGAAGGTCATCAATGACTGGCATGCTTGTTGGGAGAGCTCACCCAAAGCCACACGCAAGTCAATGCCTGTCAAGCTGAAGGATGGCAAACACCTTGTGGTGATCGAGTACTTCCAGGGCCAGAGCCTCGTCAGCGACGACCACGACCCCATCAAGATGTCGTGGAGTTGTGCAAAACGCGGGATCGCCAACCAGCTCATCCCGCCCTCAGCATTCTGGCACACTGCTTCTCAGCTAAGGAATACCGAATAGCGGGGGGGGCCTAGGGGTCAGCCCTTAGAATAGAGAATAAGCTTTTCACGTCGAGTTTCTCTGTAAGACACCGAGATCCTTTTTTAATTCTCGCCACGAGCTTCCCGTGGTAGATCGCACCAGCATATTCAATTCCAAGCTGTCTGGCCATGCCGCAGCAACACAGCAACCACCACACTCCCAGTCAATCCCTATTCTTTATTCTAAGGGCTGCCCCCTTAGTTCTTGCTTAGTTCCCGCGAGCGTAGCGAGCCCGAAAAAGGGGCTGGCGTGAACAATGTCTCTGCATTTTTTCGTGCCGGCTATGGGGGAAGGGTTGGCCGCATGCTTGATGCTGAGGACACTGAGCTTGTCGAAGGGCCGGAAGCTTGAAGCCTGCGGCCCAGGGGAACAGGGTCATGGGGGTTCCCCTGCTGCTAAACAAGCAGACGGTTCGTGAAGCTGCTTGACGTGTCCGGCGTTCCTTATTTCTCTTTGCGAAGCGACCCCCAGCATCACCCACGACGATTGATTTCACTCACCGCCCAGGCCCGTGAGAGTCGGCCAAGGGAACAGAAGAACTTCTGTTTCAGCCGGAGGCCCCGAGCTTGTCGAGGGGTGCGGGTGTGCGCCGGAAAGGCCGAACGTGTGAAGGCTCAGACTGGACCGAGTCTTC
>JAUXFM010000151.1 GCA_030622955.1 Lentisphaerales bacterium | reverse complement strand
TGCACCCATAATGGAGAGATACTTAACCTACAACCTGGTGCCAATACTAACATAACGACTGGGCCAGTTTCGTGAGCCCGGCCAGGGTCTATTGCAGACGAACTAAAACCACAGTCGATCACACTACCGTCCTTCTGGCAACCGAAGCAGTGCCAGACGTTCTTGGCTGACCCCTTTTCTTTCCGCAACCGCAACCGATCAACTTAGCTTATTCCAGACATCTTTGGCGTTTGTGGTGGGGCCTATATCGACCTTCACTATCTTTGCCCCTTTTTCTCGATAGTAATCTAGCAGTGGTATGGTGCGCTTATTGAATCGCTCGATGCGTTGGATTATTCGGTCATGCTCGTCGTCGGTACGTCCTGCCCGGTCACCGCCGGCATTGGTGCGTATCCGCTTGAGCACTGTTTCTGCGCTGCAATCGAGGAGGATGAGGGTTGTTATGTTAACGACGCTTGCCACATCGTCAGCCTGCCCGGCATGGCGCGGGAGCCCATTGAGGACAATTAGATCTTCGGGTGTGACGCCCTTTGTTGTGATGAAATGCTGGAGTATCTTGCTGGCGATCGGGAAGTCGTGATCCTTGAGCAGCTCGCCCAGTGCCAGCACTTTGGCCACACGCGCTTTCTCGGACTCATCGAGAGTGAGGTGAGGTTGTGAGGTATCGCCGGCATTGCGGAGATGCAGCCCGAAATCGAAATGGTAACAGCGGTGCCCGCCAAAGCCGCGCTCCTCGATGAGTTCACCCGCAGGCGTTTTGCCCGACCCCGTGGGCCCTAGCAGCAGTATGGCTTCTTGTTTCATCTTTTCTCAAAGAAAAAGCGCGCTGCCGATTTGCGGCAGCGCGCTCATATAATCACTTCTTTAGTTTCTAGGCAACCTGTTCGTTGATTGCCTTGGGAGCTCTTATTGCGAGAGTAAGGATAGCCGCGAGAACTAGGAGCCCTGCTGCTATGTAGTAGGAGTAAGTGAATACGCCTGTTGCATCCTTGATCTTACCCGCCATTGTAGCGAGCATGAATCCGCCAACACCCCAGGCAGTGAATACGAGGCCGTAATTCATGCCGAAATTCTTCAGACCGTAGAAATCCTTCGTGAATGAAGGGAAGAGTGCCAAGTTGGAACCGTAGTTCGCGCCAACGAGAGCGATCAAGGCAAGAAGGATTGTCTTTGTTGCGAGCGGGCTGGCTTCCTTTGATGCCACCGAGAGGATGATGATCGCCCCAGCCTGGAGTAGCATGAAAACAATCAGCGTCACCTTTCTTCCCAACTTGTCGGAGAGCATGCCGGCAATAATCCGGCCCCCGCCGTTGCCGATTGCTAGGGCCATGACCATTGCAATTCCTGCATCAATACCTTTGCCGAGCGTCATGGCGATCGAGATGATCATCAGTCCAGCACCGGCACCAGCGGCATACATGAACCAGAGCGTCCAGAATTGCCACGTGCCCATCATCTGACCGGGTTTATAATCGGTGCCGCTGCTTGTCTTGCTGGCCCCTGCTGAGGGCACGGTGCCTTCAGGAACGTAGCCCTTTGGGGGGGGCGCAAGAAGTTGTGCGAGCCCGGCAACGATTACCATGAAGCCGATGCCGAGATACATCACGGTTTTCGTCAGGCCGTAATTCTCGATCATCCATCCCGAAAGCGGGGCGGCATAAGCGCTGGCCAGACCGAATCCGGATACCACGATGCCTGCGATCATGCCGGTCTTCTTGGCATTGAACCATTTTACGGCCGGCGGTGTTGCAGAAGCATAGCCAAAACCGATTCCAGCGCCGGTAAGGACTCCGAATCCGACAACATAACCAAATACGGAATTACCCATCAAGCTGGCCATGATCATGCCTGCACCAACAAGTAATCCACCAATTGTTGCAGTGATCCTTGGGCCTATTTTGTCCTGCATCCTGCCAGCAGGCACCATGACCAGACTGAAGATCAGGCATGCAGTAGAATAGGGCAGGCTCATTTTGAAAGCTGACCATCCCCAGCCGTCAGCTACCATCCCAGCACGCAGTACGCTCCAGGTGTAAAGAATGCCCAGTGCCAGGTTGATGCCGACGCCAGCGGCAACCATACTCCAGCCACGGTTCTTCGTTTCTCCGGTCATTTGATATGCTCCTTTTCAAGCATTCGCCGCCCGCATAATTGCGGGCGGCGATGCCACTAATCTAGTTGTTTGTGAACTTGTACTTACTGCATTTCGGCAACGAGCGTCTCGACAACAGCCGGATCCGCCAGCGTGCTGGTATCACCAATCTGATCGATTGCATTCTCAGCGATCTTGCGGAGAATACGACGCATGATCTTGCCGGAGCGCGTCTTGGGCAGCGCCGGTGCGAACTGGATTTTGTCCGGTGTCGCGATCGGGCCGATTTCCTTGCGGACATGCTTCACAAGTTCTGCCTTGAGCTCATCCTTCGGATCGACACCATCAACGAGCGTCACGAATGCGTACAGGCCCTGGCCTTTGATTTCGTGAGGCATAGGAGCAACAGCAGCTTCGGCAACTTTGCTGTGGCTGACGAGTGCGCTCTCTACTTCGGCTGTGCCGATACGATGACCGGACACGTTGACGACGTCGTCGATACGGCCCATCAGCCAGTAGTCGCCATCGGGGTCAATGCGGCAACCGTCACCCGTGAAATACAGGTCGTTGTACATCGTGAAGTAAGTGTCGACGAAACGCTCGTGGTCGCCCCACATCGTCCGCATCATGCCCGGCCAGGGTTTCTTGATGCAAAGCTTGCCGCCTTCGTTGCGGTCGCACTCGCTGCCATCTTCACGAAGGAGGATGGGCTCGACGCCGAAGAACGGACGGTTTGCACTGCCCGGTTTGAGCGTCATTGCACCAGGAAGCGGGGTGATCATGAAGCCACCAGTTTCCGTCTGCCACCATGTATCTACGAGCGGGCAGCGGCTGCGGCCGACCTTCTCGTAGTACCACATCCAGGCTTCCGGATTGATGGGCTCACCGACTGAGCCGATGATCCTGAGGCTGGACATGTCATATTTGCCCGGCCATTCATCACCATGGCGAATCAGTGCGCGGATAGCTGTTGGCGCAGTATAAAACTGAGTGATCTTGAACTTGTCGATCACTTCCCAGTAGCGACCGGCATCCGGATAGAGCGGGGTGCTCTCGAACATCACGCTGGTTGCGCCGTTGGTCAGCGGACCATATGTGATGTAGCTGTGACCTGTTACCCATCCGATATCGGCTGCGCAGAAGTAAACATCGTCTTCCTTAAGATCGAATGTCAGCTTATGTGTGAGCGTGACCCAGACAAGGTAGCCACCGGTCGTGTGGACAACGCCCTTGGGCTTGCCTGTTGAACCGGAAGTGTAAAGAATGAACAGCGGATCTTCGGCATTCATGACTTCGGCTTCGCATTCGGCGGAAGCTGTTGCCATGGCGTCGTGGTACCAGACATCAAGATCGGCATTTATGTTGACCTCTGTGTCGTTCCTCTTGACCACGATCACCTTCTCGATGGTCGGGGTTTCTTTGACCGCTTCATCTGCGATCTTTTTCAGAGGCACGTCCTTGCCGGCGCGCTTTGAAACGTTGGCAGTGATGAGGATCTTGCAATCTGAGTCGTTGATGCGGTCGCGCAGCGCATCGGCACTGAAGCCACCGAACACGATCGAATGGATTGCGCCGATTCTTGCGCAGGCCATCATGACGATCGGCAGTTCCAAGACCATGCCGAGGTAGATGCAGACGCGGTCGCCCTTCTTGACTCCAAGGCCCTTGAGCACGTTCGAGAACTTGCACACTTCAGCGTGTAGCTCTTTATACGTAATCTTCTTGTCTTCGTTCGGCTCATCGCCTTGCCAGATGAGGGCAGTCTTGTTCTCGCGATCGGTGCCGAGATGACGATCGAGGCAGTTGTAGGCCACGTTGAGCTGGCCGTCTTTGAACCAAGTATGCTGGATCTTGCGATCTTTTGTGTTCCACTCATACTCGCGGCCGATGGTTGGTTCTTTGAACCATTTGACCATCTCTTTGGCCTTTTCGAGCCAGAAATTATCAGAATCGTTGACTGATCTGTCCCACAAGGCCTGGTATTCCTCAAGTGATTTGATCTCAGCATTTGCTGAAAGCTCTGCCGGAGGGGCAAAGGTCCTTGTCTCCTGCATCAACGAGTCGATGCCTTTCTTCTCTTTTGTCATAACGAACTCCCTTGTGGTTGACCGGTCATTTCCGGTCGTTGTTAAGAAATTGACGAATGCAAAGTCTGAACGAGAGGATCAGTTCTGTCAACCGGAATGTACTCTTTCTGGAAGGGTTCCTGGCGTGTTGGCGGGGATGAATAGCTGGAGCGCACAAAACTGCGAGCCAACGAAGGAATTTCACGAATTGTATCTACTTCTCAGCTGGGACGACATCTATTCATAGCCCACAGGGTTAGTCCTATTATTTGCATAATGCATTACGGGGGGGGGACCTGCTGCTCGTTACGGACGTAGCAATCTGAGCATTTTCTTGGTTCTGACATCACTCGATTCATGAACACTTCTCAGGTAACCACTGATATTGGAAGGACAGCCCATTTTCAGCCGTTCACTTAGCCATCTATTGCAGATCATAGTCCTGCTTCGCACATGATACGCCAGAACTCTTTTTCTTACATCACCTTTTGCAGATTCATCAAGATCTTCTTCTCGCATACCAAGCTTCTTCAGTCCTTTGAGAAGAAGTTGTTCCGCCTCATGCTCATTATGCTCTTTTTTGCTGCTGCCACTGTAATTGAGCCGGTCATGCCCTTTCAGCTTCTCCCCCACCATTTCAAGCATTCTTTCCCTCCCTGAAATCATCACTACCCAGGCACCACCCATATCGGATCTCTTTGCTCTCATCCTTATGTGTCCGACGCCCGGCTTTCGTTCGCAAATCCCCCAGGATAAGGCAGGATAAGGGACACACAATATATATATTGACTCAGCCCGCGAGAGTTTGATAAGTTGCGGATACTGCATAAATGAGGAGGGGGTCGATGCGAACAGCCAGAGTAAAAGAGGCAGGAGGAGGGTACTATCAC
>JAUXFM010000067.1 GCA_030622955.1 Lentisphaerales bacterium | reverse complement strand
TGCCGTACTGAGCTCTCTCAATCAAGCCCTTTTTCAGTTATCACAGAGCGGAAACCCTTCGCCGAATCACTCAATAATGGCTGCCACAACTCCCTGCACCGCCACACAGCACAGCTACTAGGGATGCCCGTCCTTTGCGGGGGTTTCTGGCAAGCCGTGTAATCTGAAATCCTCCATGATCTTGATGGATGATGTGGCGAGTCCTTTGGGGTTTGCATGTCTTCTGAGTTTGCCTTCAACGTTGTTAAAATGCTGCCACAAGATCTCCGCAGTACCCCTTGGCAGGTCTTCGGCAATATCCGCGAGAACTCCCACTGTGAGCCAAACTTGGTGTTCTGCTGCTCCACGTATGGCATTCGTATTTCCATCATCAAGCCATACTAGAACGTTAGCATTATACATTAGAGATCGATCAGCGAGAGCGAACATATGCTCTGCGTATTCACTCTTGTCAATAGCTTCTTGATCAGTGATGTACTTCGTGCAATGTTGTCCCGACCGGTACCCGCCGAACCAAGAGCCGAGACAAAGAAATGCGATGATGGCAAAGAGCGCGATGTTCTTCATTTGAAATCTTCTTTAGTGCAAATAATCATAGAGTACTATCAGCTTGTCCCCCTGCAACGAAATCTTCTCTATTATCCTTAATAACTTGAAGTTTAAGCTCATGCTCTTTACCTGGACTCACTTTGATCACCGGCTCCCAGACATCGAGCATGATAGTTCCGAAACCACACTTGCGTTTGCGCATCTTCACTGGCCAAGTTATATAATCGCAGGGATCGTAGGCATCAGTATAAAGCGATGGCGCTTGGGCCTGTTGACGCACTTGGCTCGCCGTGAAATCATCCCTCATATCGTGACCATCTTCCCGATTAGCTTCACAAGAGTACCATGCGCACATTCGTGATTCACAAACCTTCACACAGGTAAATTTCACTTTGCACTTTTGGTTGGACATGAAAAGCACCACGTCAACTCTAAGCTTGTAATGGGCAGACATTGTGGCTCTTCGGCGTCGCGCCACTTCCTCGGCTGGCACGCCCGCTCCTGCCAAGTATTGTCCCAATTCCCTTTCGCTCGTCATTTCTCCCGGCATTTCAGCGGGTGGCATTGTAGGCAATGGGTCAGGTATCACATCCATGATCTCTTTCAATGCTTGCCCTGTGTCAACAATTGACTGGTTCAAATCATCTTGTTGCAGACCTAGTGGGTCAATTCCGTTAACCCCATCATTTCCGCCAAAACCATAGAGATTCAACTCCAGATATTCCCCGACCGGATCTCTGGATGGCCAAAAAGAGATCCGGTCCAAGGCTTAGAGAGCATATGTGCAATGAAGGTGCCCCACCTCCGTCGTAGTCGTGTCAAAGATCACAAAACACCCTGTTCACAGGTATTCCGAACGCCATCGTATTCATAGATTCTACCACAAAAGCTTTTCATCCGCATTGACTCTATTGGCAAAACCGATGAATTTCCGTGCCTGTTCCCTGGCTTTCAGCCTTATCCAGCACCGTTTTGAATAATATTACGCTACAGCATTCTGCTCGGATCGTTCATTTTCTCTTCATTGCGCGCTCCGCCTCGCGGTTCGCCTCTCTGCGTTTAATGCTATCGCGTTTGTCACGAACCTGTTTCCCCTTGCAGAGTCCCAGCTCGATTTTCACGTTCCTGCCCCTGAAGTAGAGTCCCAGTGGAATAAGGGCATAACCCTTCTGTCCCATCTGACCGATTAGGCGGCCTATTTCCTTCTTATGCAACAGCAATCGCCGGATGCGATTGGGATCATGGTTGAAGCGGTTGCCATGTTCATACACCGGAATATGCACATCGTGCAGGAAGAGTTCTTCGCCCTCGGCACTGGCATACCCGCCAGTCAGAGTTGTACCGCCCTGTCTCACGGACTTCACCTCTGTACCGACAAGCTCTATGCCTGCTTCTATTCTGGACAGAACAGTGTAATCACGCAGGGCCTTCCTGTTAGTCGCTCCAGACCTGGGAGACTTCTTTGAAGGCTTTGTCACTGCAGCCCCTCTAGGGAAACGGGACTAGCTGTCACGCTCGGTAGCGGGGGCCTCGAAATCAATCTCGGCAATCACCTTGCCTTCGACGATTTCCCTGAGCGCGATATCAAGTCTTTCCTCATCAGGATCGTTCGGCTTCACGTACGGGCCATAGCCGGCATTGAGCTGGCGTACCCTCTTTGAGACCATGTTAACCAAGACCGGAATGCTCGGCACTCGTTCTTTTGCTTGCGCTAGAAGTTCCATATTCAACCGTAATGCCCCCCCATAAATAGACTGAACGGGGCGTATACTAATACGCCCCGTTCGTCGATTCAAGCCCAATTATCGTCTATTAATTTAGTACATTCCGCCCATTCCACCAGGCATTCCGCCACCGGCACCGCCCATGTCAGGCATCGCCGTCTCTTTTTCGGGCACATCGGTGATCATGCATTCTGTTGTCAGAAGCAGTCCCGAAATGCTGACAGCGTTCTGCAGCGCACAACGCGTCACCTTCGCCGGATCCAGGACACCATCCTTGATCAGGTCAGAGTACTTGCCGGTACGCACATTGTAGCCGTTGTTCGATTTGCTCTTCTTGACATCCTGCACGATGATGGAACCTTCAAGCCCGGCATTGTTCACGAGCTGGCGCAGCGGCGCCTCAAGTGAACGAGCCACGATCTGAATACCAACCGCTTCTTCGCCTTCAGCGTTGATCTTGTCCAGTGCAGCCTGGCAACGCAGCAGCGCAACGCCACCGCCTACAACAACGCCTTCTTCAACTGCAGCGCGTGTGGCATGCAGCGCGTCCTCGACGCGTGCTTTCTTTTCCTTCATCTCTGTCTCGGTCGCAGCACCAACGTTGATTACCGCAACACCGCCAGCCAGCTTGGCCAGTCGTTCCTGCAGCTTCTCACCGTCGTAGTCAGAGGTAGTCTCTTCGATCTGCCTCTTGATCTGTGCAACACGGCCCTGGATGTCCGAGGTCTTGCCTGCGCCTTCAACTATTGTGGTATTTTCCTTGTCCACTGTCACGCGCTTGGCCTTGCCCAGGTCCTCTGTTTTCACATTCTCAAGCTTGATGCCGAGATCCTCAGTGATGCACCGGCCACCTGTAAGCACTGCGATGTCTTCCATCATGGCCTTGCGACGATCGCCAAAGCCAGGTGCCTTGACAGCACAACACTGGAGGGTGCCACGCAGCTTGTTCACCACAAGCGTTGCGAGCGCTTCGCCATCAACATCTTCTGCGATGATGAGGAAAGGCTTGCCCATCTTTGCAACGCTCTGAAGAAGAGGCAGCAGATCCTGAAGATTCGAGATCTTCTTCTCGTGGATCAGCACCATTGCGTTCTCAAGCGACACTTCCATACCTTCTGCATTAGTCACGAAGTAAGGAGAAAGATATCCTTTATCGAACTGCATACCTTCAACAACATCAAGCGTTGTCTCGATACTCTTGGCTTCTTCTACTGTAATCGTGCCGTCTTTGCCGACCTTGTCCATGGCATCAGCGATGATCTCGCCGATGGGCCCATCACCATTTGCGGAAATGGTTGCCACCTGTGCGATTTCGGTATGCTCTTTGACCTTCTTGCTCTGTTTTGCGATAGCATCCACAACGACGCTTGCAGCCTGTTCGATGCCACGTTTAAGGCTCATCGGGTTGGCTCCCGCCGTCACGTTCTTCAGACCTTCGCGATAAATCGCTTCGGCCAGCAGAGTTGCTGTCGTCGTACCGTCACCAGCGTCGTCACTTGTTTTGCTGGCAACTTCACGCACCATCTGCGCACCCATGTTCTCAAACGGGTCCTGCAGTTCGATTTCTTTCGCAACCGTAACACCATCCTTAGTGATGGTCGGAGAACCGAACTTCTTGTCGAGCACAACATTCCTGCCACAGGGGCCGAGTGTAACCTTGACCGCCCTGCTCAGCTTCTCCATGCCGGAAAGAACGGCCTGGCGTGCTTCGCTATCGTATTTTAAATCCTTACCTGCCATTTCAAATCTCCTTCGTCTCTATATGCTTAACCCGGAAAAACGCGGGCATGAATTCAATCTAACCAACTATGCCCAGAATGTCATCTTCGCGCACAATCTGGTATTCCTTGTCGTCGATCTTGATTTCTGTTCCGCCATACTTTGGCATGAGGACCGTATCGCCCTTCTTGACGTTGAACGGTATCTTCTTGCCATCATCATCAAGCTTGCCAGTACCAAGCGCCATTACCTTGCCCTGCTGTGGCTTTTCCTTGGCTGTATCGGGAATAATGATCCCGCCCTTCTTCAGTTCGGAATCAGCCTCGGGCTGGACCAGTACACGGTCACCTAACGGTTTGATCTTCATCCTTCCCTTCCTCCTTGTTTTCTTTCGAACCCGAGTTTCGAGTTCCAAGTTTCACATTCACTTCTTCTGATCATCGACCATTTCAAAATCTGCGTCTATGACGTCTTCATCTTTCTTCGATTCGGCACCCTCCTCTTTCTTGTCATCACTTGGGCCAGCCTGGGCCTCACCTGAGTCGGGGGCCGGTTGGCCTTTCTTGGCATCTGCATAAAGATCGGCAGACACCGCCTGCATTTCTGTGTTCAGTGTTTCCATTGCCGATTTGATCTGTTCAGCATCGTCCGACTTGATCGCTTCCTTCGTCTTCTCAAGGGCTGCCTCGACTTTGGCTTTCTTGTCCTCAGCGACTTTGTCGCCCTGCTCCTTGAGGAGCTTCTCTACCTGGTAAACAAGATTCTCGGCCATGTTCCGGGTTTCGACCTGCTCCTTCCGCTGCTTATCATCATCGCCATGCGCTTCGGCTTCGTTAACCATCCTCTTGATCTCCGATTCATCGAGTCCACTGGAAGCGGTGATCGTGATCTTCTGCTCCTTCCCGGTGCCAAGATCCTTGGCTGACACATGAAGAATGCCGTTAGGATCGATATCGAATGAGACTTCAACCTGTGGCACACCGCGTGGTGCCGGAGGAATACCGTCCAGATGGAAACGGCCAATTGTCTTGTTATCGGCCGACATCTGGCGTTCGCCCTGGAGCACGTGGATCTCGACAGTCGATTGATTATCCGACGCGGTGCTGAAGATTTCACTCTTCTTCGTAGGGATCGTGGTGTTTCGTTCAATCAGCGTTGTCGATACGCCACCAAGCGTTTCAATGCCAAGCGACAACGGAGTCACATCGAGCAGAAGCACATCCTTGACCTCTCCCTTGAGGATTCCGCCCTGGATGGCTGCACCGATCGAAACCACCTCGTCAGGATTCACACCCTTGTGAGGCTCCTTGCCGAACAACTCCTTGGTGAGCTGTTGCACTTTCGGCATCCGCGTCATCCCACCAACGAGTATCGCCTCGTCAACGGAGGAAACGCCCGAATCCTTGATGCATGCTTTCACCGGTCCGACCGTGCGCTGCAGCAGTCCATCGACGAGCTGTTCGAGCTTGGCGCGTGTGATCGTGATGTTCAGGTGCTTGGGCCCCGAGGCATCAGCTGTTACAAAGGGCAGGTTGATATCTGTCTGCTGGGCGCTGGAGAGTTCACATTTCGCCTTTTCCGCGCCTTCCTTGAGGCGCTGCAAAGCCATTGTATCCTTGGCAAGATCAATACCTGAATCCTTCTTGAATTCCGCCACCAGCCAGTTGATCACTGCCTGGTCAAGATCATCACCACCCAAATGCGTATCACCATTGGTGGCCTTCACATCGAAAACCCCATCACCTATATCCAGCAACGAGATATCGAATGTTCCGCCACCAAGATCGTAGACGGCAATTACTTCGTCTTTCTTCTTATCAAGGCCATAGGCAAGTGAAGCTGCGGTCGGCTCGTTGACAATGCGCAAAATTTCAATCCCCGCGATCCTGCCTGCATCTTTTGTGGCCTGGCGCTGACTGTCATTGAAATAGGCCGGCACTGTAACAACGGCCTGGGTTATCTTCTCGCCCAGATATGCCTCAGCATCCGCACGGAGCTTCTGAAGAATCATTGACGAAATCTCAGGTGGCGCGTAGGTCTTGTCTCCACACTTCACGTGCGCATCACCATTCGGAGCCTTGATCACCTCATAGGGAACCATACTGATTTCCGAGGCCACCTCCTCATATTTCCGACCCATCAATCTCTTGATCGAAAAGACTGTGTTATGCGGGTTGGTTACCGCCTGGCGCTTGGCGGCCTGGCCGACCAGTCGCTCGCCATTCTTCGTGAACGCAACAATTGAAGGCGTTGTCCTGGCACCCTCAGCATTAGGGATGACCGTGGGTTCCCCACCTTCAATCACAGCCATACAGGAGTTCGTCGTGCCCAGATCTATTCCTAGTACTTTTCCAGCCATTTCCTTAATCCCTCACTCTCTAGCTATATACAGAATCCTACTTTGTAAAATGGACGAGCTATTCAGAGCACGTACCGTGCCACATATCTCCGCTAATAGCAGAAGGACCGTCATAACACCTTATCTATCAAGCCGTTATATGCAGCCTGCAAAAAATGGCATAATAACTCGCAGAACATCAATAGTGTCGTCTTGTCCCACTTTAGGCGAATTGGGACAGGAGCAGCGCCAGGATGACGCAGTATCGGAAGTATTGAAGCCCATACAGCCTACAACAGCTCGGGCTGAGCAGAAGACGGGGGCAGACCGAGGCGGGTGCGATAGAGTTCGGTGATGACGCGGCCCTTGGCTGTCCGCTTGAGATACCCTTCCTGTATGAGGTAAGGCTCGTAAACGCTTTCCAGGGTATCGGCCTCTTCCCCGACAGAAACTGACAGGCTGTTCAAACCCACAGGCCCGCCTGAGAACTTCTGCATGATAGTATCCAGGATGCGCTTGTCCATCTCATCAAGTCCGTACTGGTCAATGTCCAACATGGTAAGGGCCCTATCTGCCACATCCTTCAGAATCCTGTTATCTGCTTTCACCTGCGCGTAGTCACGCACACGCCGCAGCAGGTTATTGGCTATTCGTGGCGTGCCCCTGGATCGACCCGCTATTTCGAGCGCACCATCATCATCAATGTCGATATCCAGTATGCCGGCAGATCGCTTCACAATATGCTTGAGTGATTCTGCATCGTAGTAGTCAAGCCTGTTTGTCAGCCCGAACCGTGATCGCAGCGGTGCAGAGAGCAACCCGCTCCTCGTCGTTGCACCTATCAGTGTAAAGTGAGGCAAGTCGAGCCGGACCGAACGTGCGCTCGGCCCCTGGTCTATCATGATATCGATGACGTAGTCTTCCATCGCACTGTAAAGGTATTCCTCAACAGTCCTTTGCATACGATGGATCTCATCGATAAAGAGGATGTCGCCCCGCTCCAGATTTGTCAGCAGCCCTGCAAGATCTGCCGGCTTATCGACTATCGGGCCCGATGTCGCCTTGACATTGACGCCCATCGCATTCGCAAGGATGTATGCCAATGTCGTCTTGCCGAGGCCGGGCGGGCTCGACAGGAGCACATGCTCCAATACATCTCCCCTGTCCTTCGCGGCCTTTGTGAATAGCTGTAGCTGTTCCTTTGATTTGCCCTGACCTATGAAATCGTCAAACGACACAGGACGCAAACTGGCATCCAGCTCTGTATCCGGCTCATTCAGATTCTGAGAAGTAGATTCCTTCATTATCCTGCGAGCGCTTTGCGGATGATGTCTTCGACACCAAGCACCGCATCCTTCGATTGTTTCAGAACTCTCTCAACCATGGCACGCGCCTTCTCATGTTTGTAACCCAGTGCCTCCAGAGCAAGCAATGCATCATGGGCATTTGTGTCTTCCTGGCCTGATGTCGTGCCGGCGAGTGCTTCGAGCGCATCACTCGCATCGATCTTATCCTTTAATTCAACAACCATACGCTCTGCCGTGCGCTTGCCCACGCCAGATATCGAGCTAAGCCGCTTCACATCGCCACTGACAATGGCAGCTCTGAGTTCCCTGACCGTCAACCCGCTCAGTGCGCCGAGCGCGATCTTCGGCCCTATCCCAGTGACTCCAAGCAGCAACCTGAACGTACTTCTCTCTTCAGAAGTGATGAACCCAAAAAGCGAGTGCTGCTCTTCCCGCACATAGTCGTGCGTCAAGAGCTTGCACATCGCACTTTCCTTCGGCAGCTTGTCGTAGCTGCTAAGCGGGATGAAAACCTCGTAACCGACCCCACCAACATTCAGCACGACACTTGTCGCGTGTTTTTCAACAACTGTACCTTCAATAAAGGTGATCATGCTTACGGCTCCGCTGCAGTTATTCGTTCCATGCTATTTGTTATTAGCCTCTCTCGCACCAAGGACGCAGGCCAATAACCAGTAACGGCGACCCAAGTCGCCTAAATCTCCTTCGGCGCAAGCGCCGCATAGCCGGTCATATTATGCAGATGACAAATGGCAATAGCAAGTGCGTCTGCGGCATCTTCCTGGGGCAGCTCCGACAAGCCGAGCATCGACATCACCATCTTGCCTACCTGTCCCTTCCCAGCAGAGCCCAGGCCCACCACTGCCTGCTTGATCCGCCTGGGCGCATATTCAAAGATGGGGATATCCGCAACTGCACAGGCTGCGATGGCCGCACCCCTTGCCTGCCCCAGGCTAACCGCCGTTCTTACGTTCTTACAGAAAAACACGCCTTCAATTGCGGCAGCATCAGGACGCTGTGTCGCAATGTAGTCACAAATCCCTTCCTGAATCTGCTTCAGGCATTGAGACATGCTCTTTTTCTGCGGATTTCTGATGCGATCGAAGGCAATGGCGGAGAGCTTGCTTCCCTGCGCTTCAACAACGGCAATACCCGTTGATCTCAGCGAAGTGTCTATCCCCAGGATCCTTAATGGCTTGTTAGACGGCATACGTTCCTGTAATCAGGCAATCCCAATTCACTCCGGCCGGATCTTCTTCAACAGCTCCTCGTCGATATCCATATTCGTATAAACGTTCTGGATATCATCCTGGTCTTCAAGTTCATTCAGAAATCTGAGCAATGATGCGGCCACGCTTTGTTCCGTAACGGGCAGGTAGTTGTCAGCGAGCAATAATATTTCGGCATTCAGCGTCTTGATCTCAGCCTTTTCAAGGGCATCACTCACCGCATCGAAATCTGCTGGCTCCGTCAGCACCTCGAATTCGTCACCATCACGCTGCATATCCTCTGCACCTGCTTCCAGGACGATATCCATGAGCTTATCCTCTGATATCGTAGCCGCATCGATAATGATCTGTCCCTTCCGCTTGAACCCGCGTGAAACAGCCCCCTGTGATGCGAGGTTCGCGCTGTGCTTTGTGAAGATATGCCTGATCTCAGAAACAGCACGGTTCTTGTTGTCCGTCAGCACAGATGCCACTACAGCCACGCCGCCGGGAGCAAATCCCTCGTAGGTCATTTCTTCAAGTTGTCCGCCTTCAAGTTCACCTGTACCTTTCTTGATGGCGCGCTGGATATTGTCTGCTGGCATATTGGCAGCACGTGCTTTTCTCACAACAGTACGAAGAGCAGGATTCTTCTCCTGGTCGCCGCCGCCCTGCCGAGCAACCACCATAAGCTCCTTGCTTATCTTGCTGAATATCTTGCCCCGCTTTGCGTCGGCCGCACCCTTTTTATGCGCGATCGTCTTCCATTTGCTATGTCCACTCATGTCGACTCCTTAACGGCCCCCGCAAGCGGGCTTAGTTCAACTCTTCAACTCTTTCTAGCTGTTCCAGGTCTCACGTTTGCTCGCGTGCTTCCGGCACTCAGACTCATCCCTCATCCTTCTGCTTCATATTATATCCCACTAAATCACTTGGCGATTCGCCTCGGCATTCCTGCACCCACCCAGTAACGAATCCTGCCTCTTCAAATGCATCGCACACGCCACGGTATTCCGGGGCGGTGATTCGTCGGCCCCAGCCTTCTTTGCCCACAGCCCAGTGAGCGGGTGTGTACTGTGCCATCACGCTCACACCGATATCTGTGCTGACCTCACGTGCCAGCCAGTTGACATTCTCTGTCGCTTCCTCCGCATGGTCAGGCAACACCAATATCCTGCATATGACGCCTTTACGAACAATGCCGTTATCGTCGAACTCTATGGGGCCGGTCTGCTCCCACATTTGCCTCACAGCAGCACGCGCGACCTGAACGTACGACGCAGCGTCCGAACCAATTCTGGCGGTCTCCGGCTTCGAGTATCTCAGGTCAACCAGCCAAATATCCATCATATCCCGCAACGCATTAACAGTCTCGACCCGCTCAAAGCCGCTCGTATTATACACAACCGGGATATCAACACCATCATGCTTTATCGCTGAAAGTGCGCGAACAATCTGGGCGAGCCATGGTGTGGGACTCACGAGATTCAGGTTATGGCACCCACTGGCCGATAGTTCCTTGAAGATTTCAACCAGCTTTGTGTGAGAATATTTTTTGCCAGCCTCCTCCTGACTCCAGGGATAATTCTGGCAATAGATGCAACTCAAGGTGCAGCGGCCGAAGAAGACCGTGCCGGACCCCTTGCTCCCAATTAGTGGCGGCTCTTCACCATGATGAGGGCCGTAACTGAAGATCTCGGTCGCCGCTCCTGCACCGCAGTAGCCCGTTTGGCCTGCGACCCGATCAACCCCGCATTGCCGGGGGCATAACCTACAGGGATTCGCCAATTGGTTCATTCGACTTCTTTAAATCCCAAAACTTGCCCCTCGAAGCTCGCTTGTCGTGAGTTGCCGAATCGGAAGAGCGAAACAGGACCCGCAATCCCAAATCCGAGATCCTAAATCTTCTACTCTTCCTTCTCGTCCTTGTCAGCTTTGGCAATAACTTTCTGCGCAACCTGCGAAGGAACGATCTCATACCGGGAGAATTCAACCTCGAACGAGCCCTGGCCTGCCGTCATACTGCGCAGCTCAGCAGAGTATCTGAACAGCTCCGATTGAGGGACTTCCGCAATGATCGTCTGCAACCCCTTACCTGTTTCCATGCCGAGGATCCGACCTCTTTTGTGGTTCAGATCGCCGTTAATGTCACCCATGAAACGATCCGGAATTGTGATCTTCGCCTTCATTATTGGCTCGAGCAATACCGGCTTGGCGTTGGACATCGCCTCACGCAATGCGCGTGCACCGGCGATCTTGAACGCGATTTCTGATGAATCAACGTCGTGATAGGAACCATCATAAACGGTCACCTTCACGTTCTCGACAGGAAATCCTGCAACCGCGCCCTTGTCCATACCTTCTACAAGCCCTTTCTGCACGGCAGGGATGAAGTTTCCGGGGATCACGCCACCAACGATAGCATTCGCGAACCATTCCCCCTCGTCCGGCTGTTTCGGCTCAACACGCAGATACACTTCACCGTACTGGCCGCGACCACCCGACTGCTTCTTATGCTTATAATGGCCTTCGCCCGTCGAGGTGACCGTTTCCTTATAAGGGATTTTCGGAGTGTGAAGTTCCACATCAACCTTGCTCCTGCTCTTCATCCTGCCAACGGCAACATCGATCTGGACGTCGCCCAACCCATAGAGGAGCAGTTCCTTGGTGGCCGAGTTGCGCTCGAACTTGATCGTTGGGTCCTCATCGGCAATGCGTGACAACGCGGTGCCGATCTTATCCTCATCCCCTTTGGATTTGGCGCTGACCGCATAGCAGGTCACAGCCATGGGAAAGTTGATCGCTGGCATTACGATTTTCTGGCCTGTCGCCGTCAGCGTCTCCGAGAGTCCTGTATGCTTGAGCTTTGCAAGGGCTATCAGGTCGCCTGGACCCGCGTCGCTTACCGTCTCCTGTTTCTTGCCACTCACGACCAGAATATTGCCAATTCTCTCTTTCTGATCCTTGCTGCTGTTCAGCACATCGCTGTCAGCCTTCAGCGTTCCACCGCATATCCTGACAAACGCAAGCTGACCAACAAATGGGTCATTAACCATACGCCAGACCGTGGCGGCAAGTGGCGCATCTTTGCCGACATCAATCTCATTACCTTTGGCATCCTTGAAGGTCCGTTCATCCGGTGCCGGGAACAGCTGTGCAATACCTTCGAGCAGTTCGGCGATACCGACATCCTTCTTCGGCGCGCAGGCAAAAATAGGCACCAGACTACCTTCCCTTACAGAGGCCCTCAATCCGTTAGCGATTTCATCTGCCGAGAGATCCTCGCCAGCGAGATACTTCTCGATCAGCGAATCATCAGTCTCAGCGGCCATCTCTACAAGTTTACCCTTGAGTTCAGCGACCTTGCCTTTGAGGTCATCCGATACGTCCTTGGCGCCAAGTACACTTATAACGCCGCTACCATCAGCAGTGGGAATGGTTATGGGTATGCATTTGGGGCCCCATGCTGATTCAAGGCTCTTCAGGACCTGCTCAAAGTTGGCATTATCCTTATCCAACCCCGTAACGACCGCGCCCCGGCCGATCCCCGCCTTCTCGCAACATTCGTAACCGATATTGCTTCCGACCTCCAGACCTGAAGTAGCATCGACAACGACAAGCCCCGCATCCGCCACCTGCGCTGCGGCAACAACCTGCCCGAGGAAATCGGCATATCCGGGAGTGTCCGTGACGATTATCTTGAAATCCTTGCCACTCACCTTGTTACTCCCAGTGAAGGGCTTGGCGTAGATGGTTATCTTCCGATCCTTCTCCTCGTCAGAGTAATCTGCAAGGCTTGAGCCATCATCCACGCTTCCCAACCGGTCATTGACACCAATCTTGAAAAGAATTGCATCTACAAGGGTCGTCTTGCCACTACCAGAATGCCCTAGAACAACGAAATTACGTACGTTCGATACTGCAATATTGCTCATTATTCTGACCCCTCTATCTTCTTGGATTCAATGCAAAACACTGCTTCATAATACACAAGAGCCGCCATCGGCGCAAATGCAAATGATCAACTATACCTGGGATTTCTGCACCTATCTGAAGCTTGTGTTGATCAAGGCTGCCGCCCACAATCGTCTGTGGGAACAAAGAAAGAGAATCTGCGGATCAGACATGTTTAACGGCAATTGAGAGTAATCTGAGCGCGCTCCCAAAATGGGGGCTGAATGTTTCTTAAAGAACTGGCACATCCTTGGACTATATCGAATTGATAAGCGATCGTATTGGTGACAGGAGTGTCGAAAGCGCAGGATCAACGTTAACTGCATCCAGACGAGAAGCCGTTGCTCATTGTCCCCCGCCTTCACAGACCCTCGTCCACTGAGCCATCATGGCTCAATCATGACACCACCCGGGCAGCGCATTGATGTCGATCAGCAAAACTGTCAGGAGCTCATTGAAGCTTCACAGAGAGAACCTGCGCTGTAGCATTTGAGTTGATCGTATAATCGCCGAGTCCGGCAGGGATCAGACAGGACGATCCCTTCGCGAGTGCCATACCGATGCCACCACTCTCAATCTCAACCGCACCATCAACAATGAAGAGCACATGGAAACTTGTCCCATCCGTTGCGCATGACAGCGGACCACTGAGATCAAACCTGTTTAGAATGAAATACGGGCAATTAATCACTTCGACAACAGAGTTGCCGGCTTCCTCGGAGACCATCTCTCCCTTCAACGGAACCGGCATCTCGTCATCCCATGAGGGCAATACACCTGGCAGGATGAGTCCAAGAATCAGCTGGAAGAAATTGCACCGGGAGCCCCTCTGGAGTTGACCGGTCCGCCTCTTTATATACAGCCTTCCTACGGAATTCTGGACCTGAGAATGGGGCTTTCGTCTGACTCATGGACTCTGGAAG